>DAPKRP010000215.1:0-6758 GCA_031800515.1 Polyangiaceae bacterium LLY-WYZ-14_1
GTCTGCCCTTCCCGTTCGACCTCGAAGCGCAGGGTCTCCCCGGGGGCATCGGCGACCCGGGAGGCGACGTCGTGGAAGGTCGCGACCTCGTCCCCTTCGATCCGAAGGATCCGGTCTCCGGGGGCGAGCTTTCCCTCCGCCGGCCGTCCCGGGAAGACGGTGCCGACCACCGGCGGCGGCAGGGTGCTGGTCCCCAGGTGGACCACGAAGAAGACCAACACCGGGAACAGCAGGTTCATCGCCGGCCCCGCGGCGATGATCGCCATGCGCTTCCAGGCCGGCTGGTGGGAGTAGGCGCGGGCGGCGGTCTCCCGGGTCAGCTCGTCCTCCGGCTGTTCCCCGAGCATCCGCACGTAGCCGCCGATGGGCAGCAGGGAGACCCGGTAGTCGGTCTCGCCGTAGCGGATGCCGAAGAGCCGCGGCCCGAAGCCCAGGGAAAAGGTCATCACCCGGACCTTGAAGACCTTGGCCAGGGTGAAGTGGCCGAGCTCGTGGACGAAGACCAGCACGCCGACGAGGACCACGGTGTAGAGCAGGGTGGTCATGGCAGGAGCTCGCCCGGGGAACAGCGTGCGGGTGTAGCAGCCGCCACCGCCGGTGTCCTCACTCCCCGGGGGTGGGGTCCGGCAACGGTGCCGCCGGTGGTGCCTCCGGGTCGTCGGGGGTCGTCCCACCGCCGGGGGACCGGTAGACCCAGCGGAACCCGGCCCGGGCGTCTTCGAGCAAGAGGTAGAGGGCCGGGACGACGACGAGGGTGATCCCCGTGGCGGCGAGGATCCCGAACCCCAGGGACAAGGCCATCGGCACCAGGAAGCGCGCCTGGGTCGACCGTTCCAGGATCATCGGCGCGAGGCCGAAGAACGTGGTCAGGGAGGTCAGCAGGATCGGCCGAAAGCGGCGCACCGCGCCCTGCACCACCGCCTCGAAAGTCGGGACGCCCTCCTGACGCAGCTCGTTGATCGCGACCACCAGGATCAGGGAGTCGTTGATGACCACGCCGGTGAGGGCGACGATGCCGAGGACGCTGACCAGGCTCAGGTCGTAGCCGGCGACGAGGTGACCGAGGAGCGCGCCGACCACTCCGAAGGGGATGGCGCTCGCGATGAGCAGCGGCTGGAGGAAGCTGCGGAAGACCACCGCCAAGAGCCCCAACATCGCCAGCACGGCCAGGGTGGCGTTCACCTCGAGGGCCCCATAGGTCTCGGCCTCCCGCTGCTGGGCGCCCCCCAGCCGATAGGATAGCCCCGGGGTGCCATCCACCAGCCCGGCGAGGAAGCCGCCTTCCAGGTCCGCGACGATCCGGCTCGGCGTGTTGACCTGTGGGTCGACCCGAGCCTGGACCCGGATGGTTCGGAACCCGTCGAAGCGCCGGATCAGCGTCGGGGAGACCCCCCGGGAGACCTCCGCCGCCACCCGCAGGGGCAGCTCGGCGCCGTCGGGGGCCCGGAGGATGGTGTCCTCGATGTGGGCCTCCGTCGCCCGCTCGCTCCGGGGACGTCGGACGTAGACCCGGAGCTCTTCCCGGCCCCGCTGCTCCCGCACCGCCTCGGCGCCGAAGAAGTGGCCGCGGATCTGCCGACCGAGGTCGGTGGGGGTGAGCCCCGCCGCCCGTCCCGCCTCGCTCAGACGCAGGTCGATCTGGGGGGTCCCCGTCTCGAAGCCCGTATCGACGCTGTCGACCCCGGCATAGGTCTCGAGCTGGCGGCCCAGGCGTTCGGCGGCGAGCTCGAGCACCTGGTTGTCCTTGTGGACGAGCTCGACGGTGACCGACGGCGAGCCGAAGGAACCGGTGGCGGAGTTGAAGGTCACGCTCTCGGCGCCGGCGATCTCCCCGAGCTCGTCACGCCAGCGCGTGCTGAAGGCGGCCGCGTCGAAGTCCCGCTCGTCGGCGGGAACCAGAAAGACCCGGACCCAGATCGACTGCTCTCCGAAGATCCAGGAATAGTTTCCCCGTTCGATGGAGGGTCCGCCGAAGGCATCGACGGTGCGGTCGGCGGAGTCGATGATCCGCTGCTCGACCTCGGCCATCCGGTCCTCCGGGGTGCCCTTGGGCATGCGAACGAAGATCCGGACGACGTCCCCTTCGATCTCCGGCAGGAAGGTCCAGCCGATCCGGCCCCCGGGGATGAGCCCCAGGGTGCCGACCAGGATCGCGACGGCCACCGCCATCGCCAGCACCCGCTGGCGCATCGCCCGACGGAGGAAGCGATCGAAGGGCCCCTCGACGAAGCGGCGGAGGGCGCCGCCGACCACCGCCGAGACCCGCCCCAGTCCCCGGGGCGGCCCGGACGGCTTTTCCTGGGCCAGGTGCGCCGGAAGGATCAGGAGGGCCTCGACCAAGGACAGGGCGAGGACGGTGATCACCACCACCGGGATCACCCCGAAGAGCTTCCCCTCGCTCCCCGGGACGAAGAGGATCGGAGCGAAGGCGATCATCGTCGTGACCACCCCGAACACCACCGGCACCGCGACGGAGCGGGCCCCCCGGATCGCCGCCGCCACCCCGTCGCCCCCGCGCTCCCGTTCCCGGTGCACCGCCTCCCCGACGACGATGGCGTCGTCGACGACGATCCCCAGGCTCACGATGAACGCGAACAGGGAGATCATGTTGATCGAGGCGTCCAGGGCCGGAAGCACCATCAGCGATCCCAGGAACGAGATCGGGATGCCCAGGGTCACCCAGAAGGCGAGCTTCGGCTCGAGGAAGAGCCCCAGCGTCAGGAGGACCAGGACCAGGCCGTAGAGGGCGTTGCGGCGGAGGAGCTCGACCCGGTCCCAGTAGATCTCCGATTGATCGTCCATGGTCGCCGCCCGGATCCCGGCGGGCCAGGGATAGGTCTCGGCCACCTCCCGGGCGGCGGCGGCGACCTCGAGGGGGGTCTGGTCTCCCACCCGAAAGACGTCGATCATCATCGCCGCCTCGCCCTCGTAGCGACCTCGCGCCCAGGTCTCGGTGAACCCGTCGACCACGTTCGCGACGTCCCCGAGGCGGACGGAGGTGCCCTCCGGGGTGGTGACCAGGGGGACGTTGCCCCAGTCGACACCGGTGCGGCGACGGGCGGCGACCCGGAGCAGCACCTGTCCCCCGTCCCCGTCGATCTCCCCCGCGGGGACCTCCTGGGAGATGCCCCGGAGCCGGGCGGCGACCTGCTCCTGGGTGAGGCCGTAGCGGCGCAGGGCCTCGGCGGACAGCTCGATGGAGATCTCCGGTCGCCGGCTTCCGAGGACCTCGACGTCGGTGATCCGGTCGTCGGCGAGCAGCGCCGAACGCGCCTCCTCGGTGGCGTCGTAGAGGGCGCGCTCGCCCACGTCGCCGTAGATGATGAGGGAGATCGTCTCCGCCCGACGGCCGTCGAGGGCGATGATGGGACGTTCGACGTCCTCCGGGAAGGACGAGATGCGGTCGATGGCCGCCTTCACGTCCGAGAGGGCTCGGTCGACGTCGGTGCCCCGGAGAAGCTCGACGGTGAGCTCGCACCAGCCCTCCCGGGCGGTCGACTCCATGTTTCGAAGGCCGTCGACGCTACGGACCGCCTCTTCCAGGGCGAGCAGGACCGCCTGCTCGACCTCCTTGGGGCTGGCCCCGGGGTAGCCGGCGGTGACCCGGATCACGTCGAGCTGGGCGTCGGGATAGACCTCTTGACGCACGCCGCCGGTAGCCACGATCACCGCGCCACCGAGGAGCAGGCAGGCCATCAGCACGTTGGCCGCCACGGGGTTGCCCGCCATCCAGGCGAGGGGACCCGAGGAGGTCGGGGGCGGAGCCGCCATGAGGGCGAGGTCCTATCACGGCAGCGCCCCTTTCGCCGGGCGCCCGGGACGCGGCCCCCGGGGCCGTTCCGGGGGCCTGTGGCGGAACGTTCCGAGGCTTGGTGGCGGCGCCGCCGGGTGTACCATGAGCCGTTCATGACCCCGCCCCCCGCCGACTCGTCGCCCCCCAGGGCCGAGCCCGAGCAGCCCAGCGGCGAGGCTCGGGAACACCCCCCGGCGGGAACCGGCTCCGGGCGGCGGGCGCGGGACCGTCCCCCGTCCTCCGGGGAGACCGGGTCCTGCGAGGCGGTGCTCGGCGACGGGAGCGTGCTGTGCCTCGTGCATCGGCCGTCGCCGGGGGACCCGACCTCGATGCGCGACCGAGGGCGCCTGGGCCAGGCCCTCGCCGCTGCGGCCGCCCACCTCGAAAAAACCCGGGAGGCGGAGGCGACGGCGCCGGAGGTCTCTTCCGGGGACACCGTGCAGGACGACCCGAGCGCCTTCGGCGCGCGCTACGGACTGATCGGGGACAGCCCGAGCATGCGGGGGCTGTTCCGGCTGCTCGCCCGCGTCGGCCCGAGTGAGGCGACGGTCCTGGTGACCGGCGAGAACGGCACCGGCAAGGAGCTCGTCGCCCGGGCGATCCATGCGAGCTCCCGGCGCGCCGAAGGCCGGTTCGTCGCGATCAACTGCAGCGCCTTTCAGGACGAGCTGCTGGAGAGCGAGCTCTTCGGCCACGTCCGGGGCGCTTTTACCGGAGCCGTCGCGGACAAGCCCGGCCTCTTCGACCTGGCCCACCAGGGGACCCTGTTTCTCGACGAGGTCGGGGACATGTCCCCGGCCCTTCAGGTGAAGCTCCTGCGGGTGCTCCAGGAGAGCACCTTCCAGCCCGTCGGCGGAGTCGAGACCCGGCGGGTGGATGTACGCATCCTCGCCGCCACCAACCGGGACCTCGGCGCCCGGGTGGCGGAGGGCGCCTTCCGGGAAGACGTGTACTACCGGCTCAACGTCGTGCATCTGCGGGTGCCCCCCCTCCGGGACCGCCCCGGGGACGTCGACCGCCTGGTGAATCGCTTCCTCGCCCGGCTGTCGGAGCGCCACGCGGAGGTCGCCGCCGGGACCGCGGGGCCGGGCCCGAGCAAGCGGCTCTCGCCCCAGGTCATGGCCGAGCTCCGCGCCTACCGGTGGCCCGGGAACGTGCGGGAGCTGGAAAACGAGGTCGAGCGCCTCTGGGTGCTGTCCGGAGCAGACGCCGTGGTGGGCGCGGAGCACCTGAGCCCGAGCGTTCGACGGGAACGCGGCAACGGCGGAAGCGGGTTCCGAGGCGGCGACGACACCGGGCCACGGGAAGGTGGCGGGCAGCTTCCCGAGGGCACCCTGCCGGACGCCGTGGAAGCGCTCGAGCGCGGGATGATCGCCGCCGCCTTGGCCCGACACGGGGGAAACAAGACCCGGGCCGCGTCGGAGCTCGGGGTGAGCCGGCGCAACCTCATCCGGAAGGTCCAGGCCTACGGCCTCGACAGCGCCGCCGCGGAGAAACGAGAACCCCGATGAGCGGTGAGCTCGTGCTGGTCGCGATGGACGACCCCTTCGACCTCCGCACCCTTTCCGAGGTCGGCGAAGCCGCCGGCTACCAGGTGGTGGCCGCCGCCGATGGAGACCAGGCCCTCACCATCGTCGCCCGGGACCGGCCGGCGGTGGCCATCCTGGACGTGCGCCTGAGCGGAACCGACGGGCTCGAGGTGCTCCGGGTGCTGAAGGCGGACCATGCCTTCGGCGCCCTGCCGGTGCTGATGGTCGTCGACGTCGAAGACGAGGCGAGCCGCGAGCGGGGGATGGCGTTGGGCGCCGACGACTGGGTCGTCCGACCCTTCCGGGTGTTCGAGGTGCAGCAGCGCATCCGGAACGCGCTGCGCGTCCGCCGAGCGGAAGCCCGAGCCGAAGAGGCGGAGCGCAGCTCGGACCTGGACCTCGTCGACCCGGTGACCCAGGCGGGTACCGAGACCCAGCTCGGCGTCACCCTGGATTACGAGTTCACCCGCGCCGCCCGGTTCCGGCACCCCTTGTCCTGCGTCGTCGTCGAAGCGCGGGGCGTCGAGGCCTTCGCCGAGGGGGAAGGCCGTGCCGCCGCCGACGCGCTCCTCGTCCGCTTCGCTCAGGGTCTGCGCGGCTGCATCCGGGGGATCGATCACCTCTTTCGGACCGGACCGGCGCGGTTCTCGATGGTCCTACCGGAGACCGGTGACGAAGGCGCTGCGGTCGTGCTCGGCCGGATCCGCCAGAGCCACGGAAACGGCGCCCTCTGGGGCGCAGGTCCCCGGCCGCCGACCTTGACCCTCGCCACCGGAGCCGCGACCTATCCGGACACCTCCGCCCCCAGCGGCCACCAGCTCCACCTGACCGCCATGACCCGCCTGGCCGCGCCCGACTGACCGCCGGTCGGAGTCGAGCAGGGGTTCACGCAGCCCCCGCCCCGGGCTCCGGGCCCGGTGGCTCGAAGACGGGGGCCCGCCGCGTCACGCCTCGATGGCCGCCCCGGCGCTCGCCCAGCGCCGGAGCGCTGCGTCCACCACCGCCGGGAGCGCATCCTCGCCTGGCAGCTCCTCGGCCACGGTGCGCACCAGGCGGGCGGCCTCGTGCTCCGGGAGGCCGCAGCTCCGTAGGTGTCGGGTCGCGGCGGCGAGGCGGCTCTGGCGGGTGATGGCGGTCCAGCCCTCCCGGGCCGCCTGGGCCTCGGTGGGGGCGTCCCGGGGCTGACGGCGGCGGCCGTAGGGTGTGCCGTCGGCGTGGTGGAAGCGGAAGCCGGTGGACCAGGTGCCTTCGATCAGCAGGTAGCCGTCGTGGACCGCGCGGTGATGGGCCTCGCAGAGCAGGCAGAGGTGCTCCGGGTCGTGCTGGCCGCCGTCGGCACGGCGATGGGTGTGGTGCTGGTGCAGGAACCCGGCGTGGCGGCAGCCCCGAACCGCGCAGCGGCCTTGATGCCGGCGGACGACCTCGCGCCGGATGGC
>DAPKRP010000216.1:0-1769 GCA_031800515.1 Polyangiaceae bacterium LLY-WYZ-14_1
CCCGGGTCTCGGCGAGGGCGCCTTCCAGCTCGGTCACCCGCGTCTCGAGGGTGGCGATCCGCTCCCGGGCCCGCCCGAGCTCCCCCCGGGCCTCGTCCCCGGCGGACACCGCTTCTGCCCGCAGCCCTTCGAGCTCGTCGGCGCGGGCTTCCAGGCGGGCGACCTCCCCCTGTCCCTCGGCGACCGTCGCCTCCAGTTCGTCGATGCGCTCCCGCGCCCGTCGAACGCGCCGTTGCTCCGTCTGCAGCCGCTGGTCGACCAGGGTCAGGTCGCTCTCCCGCTGGGCGAGCCGCCCGGCGAGCTCCCGTCGGGTGAGGCGGCTGTTCCGGTACTGCGCTTCGATGCGGGCGATGTCGGCTTCGAGGGCACGCCGCCGGGCCTGGACCAGGTCGAGGTCGGCCCGGATCTCGGCGGCGCGCTGGCGTGCTTCCAGGGCGTCCAGCCGCTGGGCCTCGGCGACCGCCTCGGCGCGCTGGGCGGCGAGCCGCTGCCACTGCACCAACGTACCGAAGATCGCGACCAGGGTGATGGTCACCGGGATGACCCAGCGGGCCACCCGGGCCAGATGCCGACGGCGTTCCTCCGGGCGGGTCAGCACGGCGAGCTCCCGGGCGAGCTCGGCGGCGGTCGGTCGATCGTCCGGGGAGTGGGCGAGCCAGCGCTCGAAGCTCGGCCGGAGGTAGGCGAGCCCGGGACCCCGGGGCGCGTTCGGGCTTCGGGTGGCCCGGCGTCGAACGAAGGCCGAGACCGCCCCACCCAGGATGCCGACCCGGGCGTCCGGCTCGAGGGCATCCCGAAGGCAGAGGGCGAGGGAGAAGACGTCCGACTTCGGAGAGACGCTCGGTGGGTCCGGCAGCCCGAGGAAGCGGGCGGCGACCTCCGGCGCGAAGTAGGAGGGCGTCCCCGCGACGACGAGCTCCGCGTCCCGGGCGGCGACTCCGAAGTCGAGCAGCATCGGGAGCACCCCATCCGCCTCGAGGCGTCCGCCGGGAGCGGGATCCTTCGACCCTTCCAGCGCCGGGGCGCCTTCGGTTCCCGCCGGCGGCGCCTCGTCCTCTCGATGGAGCTCACCGCCGGGCCCGCTGGACTGGCGACGCAGGGAGGCGAGGAACACGTTGCTCGGCTTCACGTCCTGGTGGCGGACGCCCAAGGCGTGCATCGCGGCGAGGGCGTCGGCCAGGGGCTCGAAGACGAGGCGCGCCTCCCGACGATCGAGCCGCCCCCGACGGATGCGGGCCTCGAGGGTCTCGCCTTCCAGGAAGGGCATGACGAACCAGAAGCGCCCCTCGTGCCAGCCGTGGTCCTTGAACTGGACGATCGACGGATGGAAGACGGCGGCGATGTGGCGAAGCTCCCGTAGGGCGGCGCGGGCGGCGGCCTCGTCCGGTGCCGGCGCCCGAAAGAGCTTCAGAGCGACGACGTGGTCGGGAACGTCGAGGTCGCGCGCTCGGTAGACCTCGGCAAAGGCGCCGGCGCCGATCCGTCGGTCCAGCTCGTAGCGGCTGCCGAGCACCACCCCGGGAGCGAGCACCGCCGGAGGGGAGCTCGGCCGTCGGGGCTCGAGGGCGAAGGCCTCGAGGAGGGCCTCGTCGAGGTCCCGGGCAGCGCCCCGGGAGGCGACCGGGATACATCGTTCCGCCTGCCGGCGACCCGCCTCGAGCTGCGCCCGAACGACGCGGCGTTCCACGCCGAGGACCACGGAGACCTCGTCGAGGCCGAGCCCCCGGGCGTGGTGAAGCTCCAACACCTCTGCGGGCCCCGGCGGCTCC
>DAPKRP010000217.1:0-5884 GCA_031800515.1 Polyangiaceae bacterium LLY-WYZ-14_1
AACCCACCCCGGACCCCGACCATGCAGCGGAACGTGCTCGAGGAAAACGTGAGACAGATGCCCAAACGTAGTACCTATCGCGGGCTAGGGGCTCGCCCTGGGCTCCTCGCCCTCGCATCCGGACTGGTCTCCCTCGCCCTCACCCCGGCATTCCTCGCCGGTCAGGAGTCCGGAGCCGAAAGCGGCAGCGGCCAGCGAAACGCACGCACGGCGGCGGGAAGCGGCACCTGCATCACGCCTGAAGCGGAGCGAAAGGTCGCGGAATGTCCGACCAACGCCCCCCGGCAGGCCAAGGCGGCGCCCGCCGGCGAGGCGCCGGCGTCTCGGTTCCGGGGGCCGGAGAAGGAAGAGACGGACGACGGGCCGAGCGGCCCGACGGGCCCCTCCGTCGAGCTCGACCTGGCCACCCGGCTGAATCGCGACGAGCTGCAGGCGCGCCAGTGGGACTTCCTGGTGCGGGAATCACAGCTCCTGCAGCGGCTCGTCGAGAACACGCGGACGAGCGACCCCCGACGGCCGGACATCCTGCTGCGTCTCGCCGAGACCTATTTCGAGATGCAGGTCGTCAAGAACCGGGAGGTTCGGTCCTTCGACGAACCGATCTATCAGGCCCGCCAGTCGAAGAACGCCAACCGGGTTCGGGAGCTCCAGCGGCGGCAGCAGCAAACACAGCAGGAGCTCGATCGGTACCGTCAGGAGGGCATCCGCACCTACGCGACGCTGGTGCAGGATCATCCGCAGTACGCCCGGATGGACGAGGTGTTGTTCAGCCTGGCCTTCGCCCTGGAGGAGATGCGGGAATACGACCGAGCGCGGCGGGTGTACTACCGGCTGATCCGGGACTACCCGCAGAGCAAATTCGTCCCACACGCCTGGCTGGCCTTCGCCGAGTACTATTTCAACAACAGCGAAATGCGCGAGGCCATGCAGTTCTACGAGAAGGTGGTGCAGTTCCCACCCTCGGAGAACCCGGTCTACGGCTACGCCCTCTACAAGTCCGCGTGGGCGCTCTACAACCTGGATGACTTCCGGGGAGCGCTCGAAAAGTTCACCGACGTCATCGAATTCGCCCGGAACAATCCGGATGCGCGGGATGCGGAGAATCTCTCCCGGCAGGCCCGGCGGGAGCTGGTGTTGCCCTACGCGATGGTGGGCACCCCGAACCGAGCTCTCGACTTCTTCCGGCGGTACGCGGTGGACGAAGACCAGGCGCTCGAGATGTTCGAGAGTCTGGGAGAGCTCTACTACGACACGGGCCAGTGGCCCGAGACCATCGAGATCTACCAGAAGCTGATGGCCGAACGATCTCGGGACGACAAGGTCTGCTACTGGCAGAGCCGGGTCTCCAACGCGATCGTGTCGTCCAAGCCGAAGCCGGACCAGGTACAGGAGACGGAGCGGATGGTCCGGCTCTACGAGCTGTTCCTGAGTCAGAATCACTCGGCGGAATCGAAGACCCAGTGCAAGCAGCTCACCGCCGGCCTCCTGTTCGAGCTGGCGACCGCCTGGCACCGGGAGGCGATCGGAACCGATAGTCAGCCGGGCACGAACGACGCGCGCACCATGGGCCTGGCCAGCCAGCTCTATCAGGTGGCGATCGACAAGTTCCCGGACATGGAAGAGCTGGAGTTCCCCCAGATCGACCGACGGGATTGGCCGACGGTCTACAAGGTTCGCTACTACTACGCCGAGCTTCTCTGGAAGATGGAGAACTGGGAGAAGTGCGGTCCCGCCTTCGACGCGGTGGTCGAACAGGACCCCCGGGGCGAATACACCACCGACGCCGCCTACGCGGCCGTGCTTTGCTACAACAATCTCTACCAGCAGCGGTACGCGGCGACGGACCGCCTGACGCCGGAAGAGCTTCGGGAGCGGGAGCGCCGGAGCCGCGGGCGTCGGGGTCGACGGCGCAACGCGGAGCCGGAAGAGCAATCGAAGGAGCCCCGAGAGTTCAGCGAGCTCGAAGAGGGCATGCTGGGCGCCTTCCAACGGTACGTGTGCTTCATCCCGGACAGCGACGAGCTGCCGACCATCAAGTACCGGCGAGCCCGGATCTTCTACGAGGCGCACCACTACGAAGAGGCCGCCCTGCTGTTCAAGGACATCGCCTACAACCACCCGGAGAGCGAGCTCTCCGAGTACGCGGCGAACCTCTACCTGGACTCCCTGAACATCCTGGGAACCCAGATCGAAGAGCCACGGACCGCCTGTGTGGACGGGATCGCGGACTCCATCCAGCCGCTCCGCACCCGGTACTGCGAGACCGAATCGAAGCAGGCGCAGTACGCGACCCTCTGCCCGGTGCTGAACGTCCTGCGCTGCAACATCAAGCGGAAGCAGGCGGAGATCGCGTCGGACGAAGGCAACCACCAGAAGGCGATCGAAGACATCAAGGGCATTCTCCGGGACCGGGAATGCATGGCCCTCGGCGACGTCGATGGGGACGGCGAAGAGGACTTCAAGCCCGACGAGCTCCTCTGGAACCTGGCGATCCAGTACGAGGCCGCTCGGCTCATCGGCCCCGCGATCCGGGTCCGGCAGCGGCTCGTCGAGCTCTACCCGGAAAGCCCCTTGTCGAAGCGCGCCATCTATTTGATCGGCGCGAACTATCACGCCCTCGCCCTCTACGCTCAGGCGGCGGACTACTACGAGCAGTTCGCCAAGCGGTTCCCGGGCGAAGACGGGAGCGACTGCACCGAAGAGGACCGCCGGGCGAACGTCTGCGCCGTCGCCTCGGACGCCCTCCAGACGGCGGTGCTCTTCCGACTGGGTCTCGGAGACATCGAGCAGGCACGGGACGACGCCCGGCTCTTCGAGCGCAGCTACCGCCGGCGGCTGCCCCGGGAGACCGCGACGGTGGCCTATTCCTTGTGCACCGTGCCGGAGCAGGAAGAGAGCTGGAACGGTGTCTTCAACTGTTACCGGTCCTTCCTGCGGAGCTTCCGTCGGACGGCGCTGCCCCAGCAGGTGATGCACGCCAACATTTCGATCGGTAAGGCGTTCTGGAACACCGACGAGAAGGACAAGTCGGAGAAGTACTTCGAGAACGCCTGGGAGATCTGGACCGGTGGTGCTGCCGAGGCGATCTCAAACCTGGAAGACGTCGACGACGGGTCGAAGCAGCGGATGCTCTTCGAAGCGAAGACGTCCGCCTCGGAAGCGCTCTTCTACCTGGCGGAATACAAGTTCTTCGAGTTCCGGCGGGTTCGGTTCCCCAACTATCGCGGGGGGCGCAGCATGAACCGGATGGAGCGATGGGTGGAAAAGGAATTCGTTCCCTGGATGCAGGAAAAGAGCGAAGCCCTCGCCGCCGCTCAAACGGAATACGAGAAGATCGCGGAGCTGGAAGTGCCCCAGTGGGAGATCGCCGCCGCGGCCCGCATCGGCGAGATGTATCGAACCTTCATGGACCAGATCGAAGACGCGCCCGTTCCCGAGGAGATCGAGAACGACGTCGAGCTGATGGACATCTATAACGACACGATGGAACAGCGACTGCGGCCCCTGCGGGAGCAGGCCATCGACAAGTTCGCGTTCTGCCTGATCACGTCGACCCGGGTTCGGTGGTTCAACGAGTTCTCTCGCCAGTGTGAGAACGAGCTGAACGCCCTCGCCCCGACGGACTACCCGATGGCTGCGGAGCTTCGCGGGCAGCCGGACCTTCCCGAGCGGCGGATGCCGGTGCCGGGAGCCGCGGAGCTCGGGCGGGCTGCTGAAGAGGAGGCCGCCGCGGAAGCGGAAGCCTCTCCGGGAGGTGGTGCGACTCCGCCAGAGGCGTCCGCCGAAGGAGGTGCGTCGTGAAGCGCGGGAACCAAGCCCTTCTCGGAGGCGCAGTGCCCTGGGGCACCTTCGGCGGAGCCGGGCTGGCTCTTGGCCTCGCCGTCGTCGCCGCCGGGGCCCTAGCCGGCTGCGGGGGCGGCTCGGACGCCGCCCCGGCCCGGGATGCGGAAGGCAACGTCGTCACGAGCGGCGGCGACGAGGAAGTCACGGAGCGGGCCAACGAGCTCTGGACCGAAGCCCGCGCCGCCTTCGACGCGGCCCAGAAGGAAGGTTGGAACGACGAGCGATGCTCGTCGGTCCGGGACGGCTTCGAAGAGGCGATCGAGGCGCAGGGCGGTGGATTCGCCGAAGCGCAGTACATGGCGGGCTTGACCGCGCTGCGCTGCGGCAAGCCGGACAAGGCCGAGGAGTATTATGCCCGGGCGGTCGAGCTGTGGCCGGAGTTCTGCAAAGCCCGCGTCGCCCTCGGCGTGCTCCAGCAGGAGTCCGGGCGGGCGCAGGAGGCCCGTCGGAACTTCGAAACGGCCAGGGAAAAGTCGCCCCGGACCTGCAACGAAGCCTACGTGAGCCTCGCTCACCTGCAGCGCGTGGAGGGGGGCGAAGAGAACGAACGGGAGGCGCTGGCGAACCTGCGGCGCGCGCTGGCCATCGACGCCAACTACCTCCCGGCCTTCAACGAGATGGCGCTGCTCTACCTCGAGCGGGCGAAAGACATGGGGCGGCAGGGAGAGCAGATGCTCGACCTGGCGGGCCTCGTCTGCCGGCAGGCGCAGCTGATCGACCGGGAGTACGCGGCCATCTACAACACCTGGGGCCTCATCTACATCCAGAAGGAAAACGTCATCGAGGCGCTCCGGATGTTCGAACGGGCTCGGAGCCTCGACGATGACTTCTTCGAGGCGAACATGAACTTCGGGCAGATCACCCTGTCCTTCCGGGGTTATGAGGACGCGAAGACCGCCTTCACTCGAGCGGTCGAGCTCCGCCCGGACAGCTATGACGCCTACATCGGGCTCGGGGCTGCGCTTCGGGGGCTCAACCAGTTCGCCGAGGCGGAGGCCGCCTACGAGAAGGCGAAGGAGCTCAACGCGGAACGACCCGAGTCCTACTTCAACCTCGCCGTCCTGCATCAGGACTACCTGATCAGCCAGCAGACGGAGCTCCCCGGGCAGATCGCCGTGCTTCGAGAAGCCGTCGACCTCTACGACCAGTTCGTCGCCAAGGCCGGCTCCGACGACGACTACGAGTCGTCGGTCGAAGATGTCACCCACACCTGCCGGGAACGGTCGAACCGACGGCGCCGCCGGCGCGGCAACACCTGCAACCCGGGTCGGAAGCAGCGTGCCCAGCAGACCATCGAGGCCCTGGAGGAGACGGTTCGAATCCAGGAAGAGATGGAGCAGCAGCAGCAGCAACAACAAGAGCAGCAGCAGGAGTCCGCTGGGGAGTCGCCGGCAGCGGGATGACCCCCGCCGGATCCCGAAGGGCGCCCTGGGCCGTCCCGCGGCCCGGCGCACCGACGGTGAGGCCCCTCGCCGATCCTCGGGAACCTCTCCGCCTCCTCGTTGTCCATTCGAACAGCACCGTTGACCTCAGTCCGAGCGCATCGCTAGGATGCGCTTCCCTGCGCCGGAGCCTTTGGAAATGAATCGCTTTTTCGGCTTGTTCCCCCGTACCTTCCTCGCCCTGGCCGCCGCCCTCGGCCTCGCCCTGGCCGCTTCGGCTACCGCCGCCCCGGCCGCCGCCCAGGAGGACGACGGCACCACCACCTACGACTTCGAGGACGACCTGGTCACCGGTGACCTGGTTCGGCCCGACGGCGAGGTCCTTCAGGTGCGACGCCGGGGTCAGCGCCAATCCCTCATCCGCATCCGGGACAACTTCCTTCCCGAGATGCTCAAGTCCGTCGAGGATCTCTGAGCCGGCCTCGCCGCGCCTCAGCTAGGAGCAGTGCACCGTGAGTGACGTGACCCTCACCTTCACCATCGACCGGGGCGGCGACGTCTCCGAGGTGACCCTGACCCAGGACGTCATCAAGGTCGGAAAGCTTCCCTCGAGCCACCTGCGCCTGGAAGACGACAGCGTCTCCCGGATGCACGCCGTG
>DAPKRP010000218.1:0-2489 GCA_031800515.1 Polyangiaceae bacterium LLY-WYZ-14_1
GGATCCGAGGATTGCGGTAGCGCCCCGCGGGCACGTTGAACTCCCCCCGCCGATTCACCCGGTGCAGCCCGTTGAAGCAGGTCCGGTTCAAGTAGATGAACATCGCGGCCCGCTCTGGCTCGGTCCCTTCCCCCCGGTTGTAGCGGTCGCGGACCGTGTAGTAGTGCGCCGGATCGTGCTGGGCGGCGTGGGGGGCCAGGGCGGCGAGCACCTCCTCGAGCCGGTCCCGCACCATCCGATAGGCGGCGACGAGCTCCCCGTTCACGTCCGAGAGCAAGGCGCGGGCGGGTTGCCGGGCGAAGAACATGGCGCCGCCCCCGAAGAAGGGCTCCGCGTGACGACGCTGCTCCACCCCGGGGGGCAAGAGCGGGAGGAGCTGCCCGAGGAGCCGCCCCTTTCCCCCCGCCCATTTGAGAAACGGCGCGGGGGCGCGCTCCCGGGCGGCGACGGCGACGTCCGACATCAGACGCGCACGTTATCTTACATGCACGTACCCCCAAAAAAACCGGCTGCAGCCCGCTTCCGGGGGCTCGCGAGGGATTCCTCAACACCCTCTCGGAGGGTCGGTCAAAATAACCGACCGGCGACCGGAGCGTTATCTCGAGCGACCCTCTCAGTTGATGTTGACCGGAACCTCTTGCTCCGCGCCGCCCTGGAAGACGAGGTTCTGGACCGGGACCTCGAGATTGCCGACGCGGATCAGGGCGTTGTAGCGCCCCGGGCTCACCCGGAAGGTCTGGCGGGGATTTCGGATGACGGCGATGGGCTCCGGATCCGGGCCGCCGGGCCCCGTCTGGGGCAGCAGGGTGACGGTGGCGCGGCGCACCGCGCGGCCGTTCTGGCGGATGTTGAGCCGCACCCGGGAGCTCGGGAAACGAACCACCACCATCGGGGTCATCTCGCCGACCTCGATGGATTCCCGCCGGGTCGGGGTGTCGATGAGCTCGTCTTCGTCGGTGACCTGGGCCTCGACGGTGTAGGGACCGGTCGGCAGGGTGACCGTCTCGCCACTCTGTCCTTCCGCCACCGTCTCCCCATCGAGGTCGAGGACGGTGAAGCGCCCGGTACCCTCCTCCGAGCCGACCTGGAGCTGCACCGCGACGCTGACCGGGTCCCCGTAGGTCGGGGGAGGCGGCTCCTGGGGCTCGGGCTCCGGGGCTTCCTCGGGCAGGTTGGCGAGGGCCGGGTCGTCATCGTCGCCCCCCTGGTCGCCGCCGCTGGTCTCCATCAAGGGACCCGCGGAGGTGGACTCCGCCTCGCCGTCCCCGTCGCCACCGCCGCCGCAGGCGGCGAGGGACAGAGCGCCCGCCCCGAGGGCAGCCACCAGGGCCGCCCAGGGACCGGAAAGGAAAACGCTACGGGAAACGGAAAACGCATCGCGGATCATCGTGGGGTCTCCAGGTCGTTCGGGGAGGACACGGGTCGGGCGAAGCGGGGCCTCCAGGCCCAGGGTCTACCAGAGCGGAATCGGACGGTCACCGGAGGGGCGGCGACGCCGAGGAGCGGGCGGTCAACGGTCACCGAGGGCCGCTTCCGTCCCCACCCCGGAGGCATCGAGAAACTCTCGGACCATCGCGTTGTCCGTCTCGAGGAATTTCCGGGGAGGCGCGCTCACCTCGATGAAGCCCTTGTAGAGGTAGTTCACCCGGTCGGCGATCCGGAAGACGGAGGCCATGTCGTGGGTGATCACGAAGGAGGTGACCCCGTGGCGTTCGGCGGTCTCGACGATCAGGTCGTCGACGGTGCGGCTGGTGATCGGATCGAGCCCGGTGGTGGGCTCGTCGTAGATCAGGATCTCGGGCTCGAGGACGATGGACCGGGCGACCGCCACCCGCTTCTGCATGCCGCCGGAGAGCTGGGCGGGCCAGCGCTTCGCCGAGTGCAGGATCCCCAGGCTGTCGAGGGCGGCCTCGACCTTGTTCCGCACCTCCCCGCGGCCGAGCTTCGTGTGCTCCCGGAGGGGGAAGGCGACGTTGTCGAAGACGCTCATGGAATCGAAGAGCGCCGACATCTGGAAGACCATCCCGAAACGCTTTCGGACCGGGGCGAGGGCCACCTCGTCCAGGGGGACGATGTCCATGCCGTCGACCAGGATGCGGCCCGAGTCCGGGCGTTCGAGCCGGATGAGCTGCCGGGTCAGGACCGTCTTGCCGGAGCCCGACGCGCCGATCAGCACGTTCACCTTCCCCCGGAGAACGTCGAAGGTGACCCCCCGGAGCACCACCGCGTCCCCGTAGCTCTTCCGGAGGTCGTCGACGCGCACCGCCACCGGGCCGTCCGGCGCGACGTCCGGGTCGTCGGGAGCCGAGCCCCGGGAGGAACGGGCACCCCGGCCCCCGCTCCTCGCGAAGGACGCGACGCCCGACCAGAAGCCACCGCGACCGTTCCCCGTGTCGCCGCCGTCGCCCATCACCCGATGAACAAGCTGGTCAGCAGGTAGTCCAGGACCAGGATCATGATCGCGCTGTGGACCACGGATCGGTTGGTCG
>DAPKRP010000219.1:0-6183 GCA_031800515.1 Polyangiaceae bacterium LLY-WYZ-14_1
GGTCGACGGTGCCGAGCTCGGCGGCGGGGACCCAACGATGGTCGGCGACCTCGAGGTGCTGCACCTCCCCGGCCAGCCGCCGGGCCGCATAGAACAAGAGCAGCACGTCCTTGGTGGGGTAGCGGTGGAAGCGGACGTCCAGGATGTCGTCGACGGCGACGGTGAGGCTGGTCTCCTCGGCGAGCTCCCGGACGACGGCATCCTCCGGGTCTTCGCCGGGCTCGACCTTGCCCCCGGGGAACTCCCACCTGCCGGGCAGGTGACCCTTGGGCATGCGCTGGGTCACCAGCACCCGGCCCGCCTCGTCGACGATCACCGCGGCCGCCACGAGCAGCGGTGCACCCGCCGGCCGGGGGGACCCGGCCTCACCCATCGCGCCGAAGCTCGTCCACCGCCCGAAGCAGCTGGGCCCGGGCGATCCGCGCGTCGATCGCGGCGTTCAGCAGGTCGAGGCGCGCGCTGGTGAGCTCCGCCTCGGCCTGGATCAGATCCGTCTGGACGACGGTGCTCGTGGCGAGCTGCTCCCGGCGCACCCGGTAGGTCTCCTCCGCGGCGCGGATGCCGAGCTGGGCGGCGTCGTAGCTCTCCCGGGCGGTGACGTAGTTCTCGTAGGACTGGGTCACCTCGAGGCGCACCCCGTCCTCCAGCTGGCGGAGGTCGGCTCGTGCCTGGGCCGCCTGGGCCTCGGCGCTCGCCGCCTCGGCGTCAGAGGTGGCGAAGTCGTTCGGCGACCAGCTCACCACCGCGGACAGGGACCAGGTGGTCCGGAATTCCTGGATCTGGGGGATGATGAGCTGGTTGGGGTTCGCGACGTCGAGGTTGCCGTTCAAGGACAACACCGGCAGCTTCCCGCCGTTCGCCGAGCGCACCTGCAGATCCGACGCCTCGAGGGCCGCCATCAACGCCTTCACCTCGGACCGCTGGGTCAGCGCCCGGTCGACCAGGACCGACTGGGATTCGGCGACCTCCGGGGGCATGACCGTGAGGTCCTCGCCGATGCCGGTCCCGACCTCGAGCTCGGCGAGCTCCGGGTCGTGGAGCAGCACCCGGAGACCGACCGCCGCCACCCGGACGCCGCCCCGGGCCTGGGCCACTCCGACCTCGGCGCTGGCCACGAGCGCGTTGGCCCGCTCGAGCTCCACCGGGGCGACGGACCCCGCCTCCACCAGCACCCGGATGTCCTCCCGCTGGGCTCGGACCTGCTCGAGGGACGACTCGGCGACGACCCGGGCGCCGACCGCGCGGGCGTAGTTGAAGTAGGCCTCCTGGGCCTGGAGGGCGATGGTCGACCGCTCCGCCTCCAGGGTGAAGCGGCTGGCTTCTTCGTTGCGCTCCGCCGCTTCATAGGCCGGCATCACCTCGAGGAAGACGGAGCTCACGGGCCAGGCGGCCTGGGCGTTGAACACGAACTGGTTGTTGAAGATGGGGAACTCGGCGTTCGCGAAGCCGGCCAACACCTGGAGCGTCGCGTCGTGAAGCTGCTGGCTCGCCGGGTCCTGGACCATGTCGACGGCCGCCTCGAGCCCGGCGATCTGCTCCGGGCTGAAGCCCTCCCCCAGGCTCTGGGTCGGCACGTTGAAGAGCCGGGTGTAGCGAAAGCTCACGTCGAGGCGAGGGAACAGGCCGACGTACGCCTGGGCGGCGCCGGCGGCGGCGAGCTTCACCCCCGCCTGGGCCCGTTCGACGCTCGGCGCCGTGGCGACGGCGCGCTCGGTGGCGAGCTGGGCGGTGAGGCCCCCGGGGGTCTGGAGGTCCGCCAGGTCGAAGCCCGCCGCCGTGTCGTCGTCGGGCTCGGCGTCCGCCGCCGCCGCTTCCTGCGCCGCCGCCGGCGCGAGGGCCGGCCCCCAGAGCCCGAGGGCGGCCAGGCTGCCGGCGACGGCGGCGACACCGAGGCGCACCGCCGTCCCCCCCGTCCCGTCGAGGGGTCCCGGCTGCTGGTCGCCAGGTCGTCGGGAATCGCCCGTGGTCGAAATCGTCGCCATCGCTTGTCCTCCGCGTTTGGGGTGCGGTTGTTCCTCCAACCGCCGATCGGGGCAAGGCACAGCCCGCGTGCCCCGGGGACCGACCGCCCTGCCCACGGTGAAACACGCCCGGCACGGCGTCCCCGATCCGGTCGGCCGGAGGCCGCTCAACGGGTCCCGGGTTTGCATCCCCCGGAGGAGGCTCCTATCAACCCGTCGGGCACGGCTCGGCGGGAGCCGCCGCCGCGCCCGGGAAGGAAGATCGAACGAAGATGGCCAAGCGTTGGACCGTCGCCGTCGTGGGCGCGACGGGCGCCGTCGGCCGGGAGATGCTGCGCACCCTGGAGGCCCGCCGGTTCCCCATCGCGCGCCTCGTCCCCATGGCCTCCGCCCGGAGCGCCGGGACCACCGTCCCCTTCGCCGGCGAGGCGCTGCCCGTCGTCGAGGCCACCCCGGACGCCTTT
Organism: Polyangiaceae bacterium LLY-WYZ-14_1; assembly: GCA_031800515.1. Classification (GTDB taxonomy): domain Bacteria; phylum Myxococcota_A; class Polyangia; order Polyangiales; family DAPKRP01; genus DAPKRP01. Next base: position 2,426 of record DAPKRP010000219.1, read on the forward strand.
CGGGGCATCGACGTGGCCCTGTTCTCCGCCGGGGGCTCGACCTCGAAGGCGCTCGCGCCGTCGGCGGCGGAGCGGGGCGCGACCGTCGTCGACAACTCCTCGGCCTTCCGGATGGACCCGGAGGTCCCCCTGTGCGTGCCCGAGGTGAACCTCGACGCCGCCCGGAACCCGCCGAAGGGCATCATCGCCAACCCGAACTGTTCCACGATCCAGATGGTGGTCGCCCTGGCCCCCCTGCATCGGGAGGGGCGGATCACCCGGGTGGTCGTGGCGACCTACCAGGCGATCAGCGGGGGCGGCGCCCGGGCCATCGAAGCCTTCGAGGCCCAGCAGCGGCAGCTCGCCACCGGCGAGGCGGTCGCCGCGGGGCGGGACCAGCTCTCCGGTCAGCTCGCCGGGAACCTCCTGATGCACTGGCCGCCCCAGCCGAACGGCTACCAGCAGGAGGAGCTCAAGATGGTCCACGAGACCCGGAAGATCCTGGGCGACGAGACCATCCGGGTCTCCCCGACGGCGGTGCGGGTGCCGGTGCTCTCCGGGCATTCCGAGGCCATCACCGTCGAGCTCGAGCGGCCGATCACCCCGGAGCGGGCCCGGGCCCTATTCCAGGAGGCCCCGGGCATCGAAGTCGTCGACGACTTCGCCGAGGGCCGCTACCCCCAGCCCGTCGACTGCGTCGGCAAGGACCCGGTCTACGTCGGGCGCATCCGGGAGGACGTCGGCAACCCCGGCGGGCTCCAGCTCTGGGTCGTCTCCGACAACCTTCGGAAGGGCGCGGCGCTCAACGCCGTCCAGATCGCCGAGGCCCTCTTCCCGGCGGACTGACGATTCGTCGCGATGCGGGGGGAGGTTCCGGCGCGGGCTGGTCAGGATGACAGGCGCCCTCCCCTCGCCCGAGACGGTCGCCTCCGCCGCAGGAAGGACCGCGCCCCGACGAGGCGCGATGGCCATTCCGACCAGGGCCTCGGGCCCTTTTCTTGCTAAGCCTGCGGGGCGATGAAGCCGATCCTCTCCATCACCGTCGCCGCGGGCCTCTGGGTGGCGACCTGCGTCGGCCCTGCCGCCGAGACCGCCGAAGCTCAGAGCATCACCATCGACGTCATCGGGATCAGGCTTCCCGATGGCACCCTTCGGGACGGGGCAGACCTGCCCCGGGGCACCGCAGGGCGGGTGACCATCAACGCGGAAGAATGCGACCCGGCCACGGAGATCGAAGTCCAGTATCGGGACTTTCCTGTGGGCTCCGGCGCCATGTTTCTCGACTTCTGGCGGGGCGACCAGGGCGTCGCCTGCAACGACACCGCGAATCGGGATCCGAGCATCGGCATGACCACCCTCTGCGAAGAAGTCTTCGCGATCCAAGGCCCTCAGCAGCAGGACGAGATCGTCGCCCGGGCTGATGGCGTGCTCGGTGACCAGGACTCCGGGACCCGGGCGTACTTCGACTGCAGCGAGGACGACGATGGGGTCTATGAGTTCTTCGGTCTCGCGGCGAACAACGAAGGCAGCGTCGCGCCGGTGACCGACTTCGGGTCCTTCATCCTTCAGCTGGATCAGACGCCCCGGGAGGCCCCGTCGAACGTCCGGGGCGGCGCGGGGGAAAGCCAGGTCACCGTGAACTGGGACGACCTCGGGGGGACGGACGTCTTTGGCTACAACGTCTACGTCGACGAGACCGTGACGGATTGCGCGGACTCGGGCTTCGCCCCGGGCATGGCCGTTCCCGACGACCTGGTGCGGCGGGCGAACACGGACTTCAACTCGACCTCGGCCACCTTGAACTTGGCCAACCTGGGACTCGAGCTCGACCAGTCGACCGCCGTCGCGGTCACCTCCGTCGACTTCGCCCGAAACGAAAGCACCTTCTCGGAGGTCGCCTGCGTCACCCGGATCGCGACGGCGGGGTTCTGCGACCTTCACGAGGAGATGGGGGGCGAATGCGAGGATTGCGCGGTCGGCGGCTCGCCGGCGGGGCGGGCGGGCCTTGGAGCGGCGCTCCTGCTCGCCGCCGCCGGGCTCCTGCGGCGGCGCCGACCCCCCCGCCGGGACCGGCGGGCTCGGCACGGGGAGAGCGTACGATGACGGCCCCGGTGCAGCGCGCGCTCCTGGCCCTGGCGGGCGGGGCGGCGGTGGCGCTCCTCGGCGCCTCCCCGGCGGACGCCCAGATCGACCCCTCCGACGACCGCTACGAGCCGCCCCGGCGGGTGGGCAGCCCGGACAACTACGCCGTCGAGCTCCGCCTCGGGACCTACTCCCCGGACCTCGACACGGGTGCCTTCAACGACGTCTTCTCCGGCGACGACGGCCCCCTGGTCGGTGCGGAGCTCGACATCCTGCCCCTGCGGATCCCCTACGTCGGGCGGTTCGGGCTGGGGCTCGCCTTCGGCTGGGTCCGCTACGACGGGGATGCCCTGGACCAGGCGGGGAACCCGACGGATGAAAGCGCCCGCCTGACCCTCTTCCCCCTGAGCGCCCTGGCGGTCCTGCGGGTCGACGTCCTGAACCGGGAGCTTGGGGTTCCCCTGGTCTTCACCGGAAAGATCGGCGCCGACGGGGTCGTCTGGAACTCGGAGACGGGGGGCCGGTCGGAGGCCCGGAACATCTCCTGGGGGCTCCGCTGGGCGGGGCAGGTGGCCCTCGTGCTCGACTTCTTCGACCAGCGGGCCGCCCGCCGCCTCGATGACGAGTGGGGCATCAACCACACCTTCGTCTACTTCGAAGGCTATGGCTCCACCGCCAGCACCACGCTGGACGTCGGGACCGACTTCGCCTGGGCCGCCGGGCTCGGGCTGTCCTTCTGACCCGACCGGGGGACAAGCACGGCGTCGTCCTCCGGGTCGCCTACGACGGCACGGACTTCGCCGGCTGGCAGGTCCAGCCGGGTCAGCGGACGGTTCAGGGGGTCCTCGCCGAGGCGGTGGCGGAGATGGCCGGACACCCGGTCACGGTCCGGGGGGCGAGCCGCACCGACGCCGGCGTCCACGCCGACGATCAGGTCGCCGCCTTCGACAGCGAGCGGGAGATCCCGGCGAAGGGCTGGGTGCTGGGGCTGAACCAGCGGCTCCCGGACGACCTGGCGGTCCGTCACGCGGCCCCCTGCCGCCGGGGCTACCAGCCGCGCTTCGACGCCGTCCGGAAGACCTACCGCTACCTGCTCCAGGTCGGTCCCGCCCGGGACCCCCGCTGGCACCGCTTCGCCTGGTTCCTCGGCTCGAGCCAGCGGGCTCCCGCGGCCGAGGCTCCCGCGCCCCCCGCGGCGGACGACGCCACCCCGCCGGACCTGCTGGCCCGAGACCCCACGGAGCCCGGGGAATGGCTCGACCTCGGGGCGATGAAGGAGGCCGCCCGCCGTCTCGAGGGCACCCACGACTTTCGCGCCTATCAGGCGGCGGACGACCCCCGGAAGGACAACCGGGTGCGCACCCTCCACGAGGTGGACGTCCGCCCCGCAGGGGAGGCGGGTCTCGGCGCCGCCCCCCACCTGGTCGTCGTCGACGTCACCGGGGACGCCTTCCTGAAGAACATGGTGCGGATCCTGGCCGGCACCCTGGTCGAGGTGGGCCGCGGCCGGCTCCCCCCGGCGGCCGTCGCCGGCACCCTGGGGCCGGACGCCCGCCGCGCCGACGCGGGCCCCACCGCGCCGCCCCAGGGCCTCACCCTGCGGCGCCTGGTGATGGGCCGGAGCCGCGCCTCCTCCGCCTCCGGAGCAGCCACCGGCCCCCCGCCGGGTCCCGGCGGAACGTGAGTCCAGGGACCCT
>DAPKRP010000220.1:0-5030 GCA_031800515.1 Polyangiaceae bacterium LLY-WYZ-14_1
CTCTTTGACGTTGTCCTGGGTGAACCCGGGAAGCATCCGGCCGTCGTAGAGCTTCATTTTCTGCATCAGTGAGATCTGATGCTTCTTCGGTTCCTCCAGCCGGGTCAGCACCGCCCACATGGCAGCGACCTCCAGGGTGTGGGGCGCGATGTGCTTGCCCCGCAGCCGTTCGCTGGAGAACTCTTTGTTGTAGATCCGCTGTTCCTCGGACATCTTGGTGATGTACGGGATGTCGATCTTGATCGTCCGATCCCGAAGGGCTTCCATGAACTCATTGTTCAGGAGCTTTTTGTATTCGGCTTCGTTGGTGTGGCCGATGATGACTTCGTCGATGTCCGTCTGGGCGAACTTCTTCGGCTTGATCTTGTGTTCCTGCGTCGCCCCGAGGAGGTCGTAGAGGAACGCGACGTCGAGCTTCAATACTTCTACGAATTCGACGATCCCGCGATTGGCGATGTTGAATTCACCGTCGAAGTTGAAGGCCCGGGGGTCCGAATCGGAGCCGTAGATGGCGATCTTCCGGTAGTTGATGTCCCCGGTCAGCTCCGTGGAGTCCTGATTCTTTTCGTCCTTGGGCTGGAAGGTGCCGATGCCGACGCGGTCCTTTTCGCTCATGATGAGCCGGCGGACGCGGACGTGGTTCTGCACGACCTTACCCCAGTCGCCGCCATAACGCTCCAGGAGCGCGGTGAAGATGAAGCGGCTGGCGGGGTTCAGGTCCCCGGCGACGTGCACCCGGTGGCGGTCGTCGCCGAGGCGGAGGTCGTCGAAGGCCTTCCGCCGCCAGGCTTCCGGGATGAGCTTGAGAGGCTCCTCGTTCATCGGGCAGGGGAACTCGTCTTCGTCGCCGGTGAGCCCCGTGTCCGCGAGGTTGACCCACTTGTAGGTGTAGAGGGCGCCTTCCGGGGTGCGGGTGTAGGCCTCGAGCCCCTTCTTCAGGAGGCGGGCGATCGTGCTCTTCGAGGAGCCGACGGGCCCGTGCAGGAGGATGATGCGCTTCTCCGGCCCGTAGTTCTGGGCGGCGGCGTGGAGCACGTGGACCAGCCGCATCAGGGGGATGTCGAGGCCGTAGATGGCGTCCCGCCCCCCGTCGATCGGATCCTGGAAGAACGGGTAGCGGACCAGCCGCTTCTTGTTGTCGATGTACTCTTCCTCGCCGTAGCTCACGACCATGTCGTAGAGCCGCTGGTACGCGTTGCGGGTGACCCGCGGCCGCTCCCGGACGATGGAGAGGTAATCTTCGAACGTCCCCTCCCAGTGCAGGTCTCGGTAGACGTCGTAGTCCTGCAGGGACGCGATGCGGGACGTCATTTCGAACGTGGACATTCAGCCTCCAGTGCAGTGGTCAGCCTACCAAGCCAGCCGCCGGCAGGCACGTAACGGACCGGGGAGAGCCCTTGTCCGCCCTGGGGCAGCGAGCTAGACCGGGCCGTCCCGTGCAGAAGATTTTCGTCCTCGATACGAACGTCCTGCTCCACGACCCGCGAGCCCTGCTCAAGTTCGAGGACAACGACGTCGTCCTGCCGATCCACGTGATCGAAGAGGTCGATACCTTCAAAAAGGAGCTCACGGAGCGGGGCCGGAACGCCCGCCACCTCGCCCGGCTCCTCGACGATTTCCGGGCCGGCGGCAGCCTGCAGTCCGGCATCGCCCTGGAAGGGGGCGGCATCCTCCGGGTCCACGTGCCCCAGGAGATGCCCCGCACCCGCCTCGACAACGCGGGCATGGACCAGGCGATCATGGGCACGGCGCTGAAGCTCCGGGACGCCCATCCGGACAAGCCCGTCGTCTTCGTGACGATGGACTCGAATCTCCGGATCCGGGCCGACGCCTTGGGGCTGCGGGCGGAGAACTACGAGGGCGGGCGGATCGACCTGGACCGCCTGTACTCCGGGATCAGCGAGGTGCGGGCGCCGGCCGGGCTCGTCGACCAGCTCGCCGGTCGGGACCCGGTCTCCCTGGCCGGGGTCGAGGTCGACGTCGAGCTGCACCCCAACGCCTGCATCGTCCTCCGGGACGTCGACAATCCGAAGCACAGCGCCCTGGGCCGCTACGACGCGGGGAAGCAGGCGGTCGTGCCGATCCGCCCCGCCCGGGAGGGCGTCTGGGCGGTGCGGCCTCGGAACAAGGAACAGCATTTCGCCCTGGACCTGCTCCTCGACCCGGAGGTCCATCTGGTGACCCTGGTCGGGAAGGCCGGCACCGGAAAGACCCTGCTCGCCATCGCCGCGGGGCTGAAGGCCATCATCGATGACGGCAGCCACGCGCGGCTGCTGGTCTCCCGGCCCATCTTTCCCCTGGGCCGGGACGTCGGCTATCTGCCGGGCACCCTGGAAGAGAAGCTCAACCCCTGGATGAAGCCGATCTTCGACAACCTGGAATACATCTTCCACACGGGCCGGGTCCGGGCTCACGGGGGACGGGACTACGCGGAGCTCGTCGCCTCCGGGGTGATCGAGGTCGAAGCCCTGACCTACATCCGGGGTCGGTCCCTGCCGAACCAGTTCTTGATCGTCGACGAGGCGCAGAACCTCACCCCCCACGAGGTCAAGACCATCATCACCCGCTGCGGCGCCGAGACCAAGCTGGTGCTGACCGGCGACCCAGCCCAGATCGACAACCCCTACGTCGATGCCGCCAGCAACGGCCTGTCCATCGTCGCCGAACGCTTCAAGCAGGAACGCATCGCCGCCCACGTGACCCTGGTCAAGGGGGAACGCAGCGAGCTCGCCGAGCGGGCGACGGAGCTCCTGTGATGGGGAACGCGGCGATCGAGATGCCGGGGGTCGACGCGCTGTCGCCGGGCGGCGGCGAGGCCAAGCCCGGCGTCGACCCGGCCCAGGTCGCCCTCGACGACGCCCTCGAGGAAGCGACGATCGCCGCCCGCTACCTGCCGGAGCTCCTCCCTCGGGACGCGGTCGCCGAGCGCGCCGCCCTCGTCGACGCCCTGGGCCGAGGGGATGCCCGGGAACCCGCCTTCCCCCGCCCCCGGGCGGCACGGGTGCATCGGGGCCAGCGAGCGGTCGACCGGGCCCGCGCCCTCGCCCACCACTCCCCCGCGGGGGAGCTCTACCTCGACCGCCTCGAAGAGCTCGAGCTCGAGCTCGCCCTCGCCGCCAGCATGGGCCACGACCGGCGAAGCACGCGGCGCATCGCCGCCCGCCGCTACGGCACCGGGGACGAGCCGGTTCCCGTCGCCGCCGGGGAGATCCCGGCCCTGGCGGTCGCCGACGAGCTCCTCGCCACCTTCGCCCCGGTCCCTCCGGAGCCGCCGGAGCTCCCGCCCCTCCCCCGGGGGGAAGGCGAGCCCTCCGCGGCGGGGGTGATGGTACGGGTGGCGTCCCGCGCCGGCCTGGCCCTGCGGGTCCGCGTCGAGCCGCGCCTCGTCTCGAAGGCAGCGGCCTCCGATGGGACCGTGTTCCTGGCCCCCCGGCCCTTCGGTTTCCGGGAGGCCTTTCGCCTCGCCGCCCATGAGGTGCTCGGCCATGTCTGCGCCGCGGCCAACGGGCGGCGTCAGCCGCTGCGCCTGTTCCACCTGGGGACGGCGTCGAGCTTCGAAGACCAGGAAGGGCTCTGCCTGCTCCTGGAAGAACGCTCCGGCCTGCTCGATGTCCCGCGTCTTCGGATGCTGGCGGGCCGGGTGGTCGCGACCGCCTGCTTCCATGGGGGCGCCCACTTCCTCGAGACCGCCCGACACCTGCACCGAGAGCGGGGCTTCTCGCCGGAACAGGCGGTCGGGCTGGCGGAGCGGACCTACCGGGGGGGCGGCCTCGCCCGGGACGCCGCCTATCTACGTGGCTGGCTGCGGGTGCGCCGCGCCGTCGCCGACGGCGACGCCAGCGTCGACGCCCTCCGTGCCGGTCGGGTCGGGCTTTCCGCCCTCGACCCGCTGACCCGGCTGCGCCGCGCGGGGGTCGCCGTGCCGAGCCACTATCGGCCGAGCTTGGCGTACAGCCTCTTCGCCACCGAGTCGGGGACCAGCCGGCTCACGTCCCCGCCGAGCTTCGCCGCTTCCTTCACCACGCTCGAGCTCACGTAGAAGTTCGCGTCGTTCGCCATGATGAACACGGTCGCGACCCGGGGGTCGAGATGCCGGTTCATGTTGGCCATCTGCAGCTCGTACTCGAAGTCGGCGACCGCCCGGAGGCCGCGCAGGACGGTGCGGATCCCCTTCCGCGCCGCGTACTGGACCAGCAGCCCGTCGAAGGCGTCGACCTCGACCCGGGGTCCCCCTTCCGGGGTGTCTCCCTGGGCCCAGTCGTAGGAGCCGACGGCCTCTCGGATGATCTGCACCCGCTCGTCTACCGTGAACAGGGACGACTTCCGGGGGTTGCCGAGGACGGCGACCACCACCCGGTCGAAGGCGACCAGGCCGTTCCGAAGGATGTCCACGTGCCCGTTGGTGATCGGGTCGAAGGAGCCGGGATAGATCGCAGATTTCACGGAGCGCTCCGGGTCGGCTCGACGTCCCGCAGGAAAAGGGACACGGCGGTGTCACCATACCGAGACGTCGAATCGAGGGCGAGGGTTTCCGGCATCGCCGGGAGCGCGTCCCGGGAAGCGTGCTCGAGGACGATGGTCGCTCCGGGGGCGAGGAGCGGGCCGTCGAGCAGGGCGGCGAGCAGCCGAGGCACCTGACGGAGCTCGGCGTAGGGTGGGTCGGCGAAGACCAGGTCGAAGCCCCCGGGCGCCCCGCCGAGGCGGGCGGGGAGCGCTTCCGGGCGACCGAGGAGGTCGTGGGCGACGACCTCGGCTCGCTGGCCGAGCCCGAGGGCCTCGGCGGCCTGGCGGGTGGCGGCGACGACCCGGCGGTCCCGGTCGACGAGGACGGCGCGCTCGGCTCCCCGGCTCAGGGCCTCGAAGGACAGGGCACCGGTGCCGGCGAACAGATCGAGCACCCGGGCTCCGGCGAGGAGCCCCCGGGCGTCGAGCCGGCTCGCCAGCGCCTCCCGCACTCGCTCGGCGGTCGGACGGGTCCGGGAGCCGGGAGGGGCGGGGATGCGTCGCCCCCCCAGGCTGCCGCCGACGAT
>DAPKRP010000221.1:0-2598 GCA_031800515.1 Polyangiaceae bacterium LLY-WYZ-14_1
CGATCCTGTTCGGCATCTCCACCGGCGCGACCCTCCTGTCCCTCGGCTGGGTGCTGGGCCTGGTCCTCCCCCCGGGCGGAAGGGAGCGATGGCTGGGAGCGGCGGTCGCCGGCGCCTCCGTGCTCGAAGTCGCCCTGATCACCCTGCAGACCTGGCGGGGGGAGGCCTCCCATTTCAACACGGGAACGCCAGTCGACGCGGTCATCTATCGGACGATCGAGGTCGGGGTGGCGGTGCTCTTCCTGGGGGTGGCCGGCCTCTCCGCCCGGGTGCTGGGTCCCCTACCCCCGCAGCGCCTGCCCCTGGCGGACCGGATCGCCGTCCGCGTGGGCATGGCCCTGCTGCTGATCGGGGCGCTCCTGGGCGTGCTCATGACGGTGCACGGTCACCAGGCGCTTCAGCATGGCGACGACCCCCGCACCTTCGGGGAGGCCGGTGCCCTGAAGTTCGCCCACGGGATGCCGCTCCATGCGATCCAATGGCTGCCCTTGACCGCCTGGGCGGCGCGGCGGCTGGGACGACCCGAGGGTCATCGCACCGTCGGCCTCTCGGTGATGTCCGCGGGGCTCGTCGCCCTGTCGGGCTTCGCCGCCTGGCAGACCTTCGCCGGGCGCGCCCGGTTCGACCTCACCCCGGCGAGCGGCGCCCTCTTGGCCGTCGCATGCATCGCCTCGGTCCTGCCGCCGGTCTTCTTCGCCCTGCCCGCCGCCTGGACCCGGGAAGCCGACGCGCCCACGGGACCGCCGCGCCGCCCCTCCAGGCAGCGGGGTTAGAAGCGATTCAATCGCCCTGGTAGGGCGGCGAGCCCGGGGACCGATACCGATGCATCGGGCTTCGCTCGCCGTCGCTTCCGAAGTAACGGCCGGTCCCCTCGATGGCCCCGAAGAGCAGCTTGAGGGGCGTCTCGGCCCCCTCTCCTGGCGTCTTCATCCCGAGCTCCGCCGGGGTCGCGCCCCGGCTCTCCGCCATCGGCCGCGTGAGGTCGGTCTCGATGAAGCCCGGCGTGCAGGCGAGGACCTGAAGCTCGGGGTGTTCCCGGGCGGTCAGAAGGGTCAGGGCATTGGCCAGCGCCTTCGACAGGCCATAGGCCCGACCGTCGCCGAAGCCGGCGTCGGGGAAGGAACCGCCCTCGGCTTCGATGCGGAGCGCCTCCGCCATCAGCCCATCGATATCCTCCCAGCGGATGGCGGGATCCGTCAGCTGCTTCTGCCGTTCCGGGGTGCACTTCTCGACGAAGCTCGGCGCGGCCCCGGAGGTCACGTTGACGATGCGGCCTTTCCGCTGGAGCAGGGGGACGAAGGCATCGGTCACCCGTTTTACGCCCGCCACGTTGACGTCCAGGATCGCGGCCATCTCGCCGTGGGCGATCCCGGCGTTGTTCACCAGCCCGTAGAGCGGCGCGCCGCCGTCGTCGTCGCCGAAGCGGCGAGCGAGCCCTTGGGCGGCCTCTTGAACGGAGGCGGCGCTGCTCACGTCGATCTCGAGGAGCTCCAGCCGATCTCCCCAGCTCTGGTCCTCTGACCGCAGGGCGTCCCGCGCTTCGGCGCCCCGCCCCGGGTCTCGGCTGCCGAGGATGGCGACGGTCTCCGGCCCATGGGCGAGGATGCCGCGGACGATGGCCAGGCCGATCCCCTTGTTGCCCCCGGTCACCAGCACGCGCTTGGTCGCTTCGTCCGTCATGGCAGTCACGCTACCGCGTTTCTCGTGGATCGCCTGGACCTTCTGTCGACCCGCTCAGATCTGGCAGATGGTGGCGGTGAAGGGGCCGTCGAGCTCGACGCGCTGGTCGGCGATTCGGGAGGTCAAGACCATGGTGCCGTCGACGGTGGGCTCGCTGGTGGCCACCCGGGTGACCTCGACCTCCGGCGTCCCGTCCACATCGACGTCCCCCTGGTCCTCCACTCGGAAGACCCAGTTTCGGGTCGCCATGTCCCCGACCCCGGGCCGCTCGTCGAAGCCGGGGACGATCTCGGCGCGGGCGACCACCCGGTCGTCCCCGGGCAGCTCCCGCACCGTGGCGCAGGACACCTCGTCCCGATAGAGGATGAGGCGGTCGCCGTCGTCGTCCCGGTCCTGGAGCATCACCGTGCGGACCGGCACCGACGTATCTCCGTGGGTGAGCTCGAGGGCGTTGTGCACGGCCTCGGCGCGCTCCTCCGCCCGGTCCCGAAGGGCCTGCTCCGTATCCTCCGGGAGGTCCAGGCGTTCCGCCCGGCGCTCCGCTCGGTTCTCCGCAAGCTCTTCCATCGCCCGCTCCGAGCGTTCCTCGCAGCCCAGGCCGGAGAAGGCAGCCAGGCACGCGGTCAGGGTTCGAAGGACGTGGGCGGTCGGCAGGCGATCGAACATGGTCGTCGGGTCTGCAGCCGGCATTCCAGGGGCGTCGAGGCCGTCCCGCGCCGGAACCGGGCCGGCGCGTCCCGCTCCGCCCCGAGGCGAAGCGCCCCGATCGAGGCGAACCGGCATCACGACGACCCGGCGTCCCGGTTGATAGCCGAAGGCCGCGGCTGCTAGTGATGATCGATGGGTACGCGGCACCTGGTGATCGGCTGGGATGGAGCCGATCTCGACGTCATCGAGTCCCTGGGCCCGGCCACCCTT
>DAPKRP010000222.1:0-1604 GCA_031800515.1 Polyangiaceae bacterium LLY-WYZ-14_1
GGCCCGGACCCGGAGGCCGCTGCCGCCGCCGACCCCGGGACACCGCCGGGATGAACGACCCCAAGCTCTTCGCGACGACCCCCGCGGCCAGCCCCACCGTCCGGCTCGCCCTGGCCCGGGACGTCGCGCGGGCGCTGCTGACCACGCTGGACCCGGGAAAGCTCGCCACGACGGCGGTGACCCATCTGCGAAGCCTCGTGCTGGCCGACGCCGCCTCGGTCCAGGTCTGGGAGGCGGAGGACGGCGGTCCCCGTCCCCTCCACGGCGACCCGCTCCCCCTGCCGGGGGAGGCGCGGCCCGTCGATCTCCTGGGTCCTCCGCCGGCGGAATCGGCCACCTACTGGCTCGAGGACGTCGACGACGACGCCCCGGTGGCACCCCTCGTGCGCAGCCTCCGGCAGGTCGGGGCGCGGCACGCCGTCGTCGCGCCGTTGGTCGGGCCGGAGCGGCCCATCCCCTTCGGTCTGGTGGTCGCCTGGCGGCTCCGGTCCTGGCCCTTCGAGCGGGACGACCTCGCCGCCACCGAGGAGATCGCCGGCCCCCTCGCCTTGGCCCTCGAGAACGCCCGGCTCCATCGGGACGTCGCCCGCAGTCTCGACGAGCTCCGCGCCGCCCAGGAACGGCTCGTCAGGCGGGAGCGGCTAGCGGCGGTAGGCACGATGGCCGCGGTCTTGGCCCACGAGGTGAGGAGCCCTCTCGCGGTCTGCGTCAACGCCGTCGCCGGGCTCCGGGGAGCCTCTGCCCCCGAGGAGGACCGGGCCACCCTCCTGTCGATCCTCGACGAGGAGATGCGACGCCTCGAGCTGCTGGTGGATGACCTGCTGGATTTCGGCCGGCCGGAGCATCGGAGCTTCCGGGACGTCGACCCGGGGGAGGTGGTGAGCGCCGCCGTCGAATCGGTGCGCCAGGACCCCCGTGTCCCGGACCAGGTCGTGGTGCAGCTGGAGCTCCCTCCGGGGACCACCCCGACCGCCTGGTGGGACAGCCGGGGCATCCATCAGCTGGTGGTGAACCTGGTGTTGAATGGTGCCCACGCCATCGCGGGGGCCAAGCGTGAGGGCGTCGTGCGGGTCCGCCTCGAGGCGCCGCCGCCGGTGGGGCGAGCCGGCTTCATCTTGGAGGTCCGGGACGACGGTCCCGGCGTCCCGGAAGAGATCCGGGAGCGCATGTTCGAGCCCTTCTTCACCACCCGACCCATGGGAACCGGACTCGGGCTGGCCGTCGTTCGGCGGGTGGTGGAAGACCACGGGGGCCGGGTCGAGGTCACGGAAGCGCCGGAGGGCGTCGGAACGGTGATGCGGGTTCGCTTGCCTGGGCCGGCTGGTACGGGATACTAGGCCAACGGCCCCGAGGCGGGGTCGTTGGGTCGACCCGCCTCACCGGAATGCGGGTCGTCACGGGTGGGTCGGGGGGCCACGGACGGAACCTCGGCCCCCAGGGGGGCAGAGCACCATTGCGAACATCCTCGTCGTCGACGACCAGAAGAACATGCGGACGACCCTGGGCGTGCTGCTCCGGGCGGCGGGGCACGACGTGTCCGAAGCGGCGGACTGCGACGGCGCCGCCGACCTCATCGGCAGCCAGCGCTTCGACGTGGTGCTCAC
>DAPKRP010000223.1:0-5421 GCA_031800515.1 Polyangiaceae bacterium LLY-WYZ-14_1
GGGCGCTGCTCGCCGGCGCGCCGGTGGCGACCACGGGGGCCCCCGCCGACCTGCCCGAGCCCCCGTCCCTTCGCCCGTTCCTGGGGCTGTGGATCGTCGCCTCCTTCGTCGCGACCACCGTATTCACCGCCCGCTACGGGCCGGCGACCTTCCTCGCCCTGGCCCCCATCGCCGTCGCCATCGCCCTCCTGCTCTCGGACGTCGGGGGCAGCCGTCGAGGCTGGCCCCTCGGAGCGGTCGTCGTGGGGATGATGGTCTTTCTGGCCTGGCGGGACCTGAGGCTTTATCCCGAAGCGCCCCTCGCGGGCCTGCCCTGGGCGGACCCGGAGGTGCCCGAAGGCTTCGATCCCCGGCGGGGCTTCGGGCTCGCGCTGCTCGCCGCCGGGCTGCTCTTCGTCGTCCCCCTCGCCGTCGGCGCCCCCGCCGGCCGAACCCCGGAGCCGTCGGGGGAAGGCGCGACGACCGGCGGGACGGCCGGGCTCCGGGGCGAGCTCGCCGCACCCTATCGGCTCCTCCGAGCCCAGTGGCGCCTGAACCTCGGCACCCGCCTCTGGCTCATCCTCGCCGCCTTGGCGCTCGCCGGACTGCTCGTCTTCGGACTGGTCGCCGCCCTCGCTCCGGAAGCCGCCCAGCTCACCAGTCTGGGCCGGCGGCTCGGCCGGGGGGTGCTGCTCGGGCTGGCCCTCCTGCCTCTTTCGATCGCCGTCATCCAGCTCGCCATCCGACCGCTCCGCCGGCTGGGTGCCCTGCGCCTGGCCCCCATCGCCCTGGCCGGGCTCGGGCTCGGGGCCTGGTTCGCCCACGGCTGGCTCCCGGACCTGTCGAGCCGGCTCTCCCCCCGCTCGCTCTACCGGACGCTCGAGACCCTGGCGGCCCCGGGGGAACCCTTCGCCGTCGCCGAGCTCGGGCGGAAGGGGGCCGGCTACTACCTGGAACGGGACCTCACGACGGTGGAAGGGCCGGCGGCCCTCGGCCGATTTCTCGAAACCGGGGAAGAACGAGGAGAACGCCGCTGGGCTGCCGTCGAACCGGAGGCCTTCCCCCGCCTCGACCGGGACTTCCGGCGGCGCACCGGTAGCCATCTCTTCGTCGCCGAATGGGTCGAGGGCAACGCCGTGCTCGTCGCCAACGAGCCGGTCCCGGGCGTGGAAGACCGGAACCCCCTGGTGCGCTTCGTTCGAACGGAGGTCCCGCCGGTGGAGCACCCGGTGGACGCCCGCCTCGGGGACTACGTGGAGCTCGTCGGCTACGACCTCGAGCTTCCCGAGGACCGCCCCTACGTCGGCGCCGGCGAACGCTTCACGATTCGCTGGGTCTGGAAGGTCCTGCGCCGGATCCCCGGCAGCTACGAGGTCTTCCTGCACATCGACGGGGCGGGGCAGCGGATCCATGGCGACCACGAGCCGGTGGACGGGCGCTACCCGGTGAGGCTATGGGAGCCGGGGGACGTGGTGATCGACGAACAAACCATCGACGTGCCGGCGAGCCATCGACCCGGGCAGATGACCCTGTGGGTCGGGCTCTACGCGGGCGAGCGGCGGCTCGAGGTCGTGAAGGGACCCGAGGACGGCGCGGACCGGATACGGGCAGGGCAGCTCGTGGTGAGGTGACCGGGTGAGGGAAGCAGCATCGACCACAACGAACGGCGCCGGGGCCAGCGGCGGCGGGGGCGGCGTCCGGGACGACCGGACGCAGGGGGAAGAAGACACGCCGGACGACCCCCGGAACGACGGGGACGACCCGGAAGGGTCCGACCGGCGCACCTACGAACGCTTCCCGACGCGGCTTTCCGTGGACTACTCGAGCGGGGACACCTTTCTGTTCTCCTACATTCAGAACATCTCGGAGATGGGCATCTTCGTGCGGTCCGACGACCCCCTGCCGGTGGGCACCCATCTCCACCTTCGCTTCGGCACCGGAGAGGACCCGCCCCTCGAGCTCTCCGGCGAGGTGGTGTGGATCAATCCGATCCGCCCCGGAGGCGACAACCCGAACCCGGGCATGGGGGTGCGCTTCAGCGCGCTCACCCCCGACCTTCGGGAACGCATCGTCGAGCTGGTACGAACGATCGCCTACCTACGCACCGACGCGGAGAACTGAGCCGCAGGGGGAACCTCCCGCTTTAGCCTCACAGCTGCCAGGCGGGCTCGGGGGCGAGCTCCCAGCGGGAGCCCGTCCAGTCCCCGGGGAAGGCCCGAAGCCGAGGAAACGGTCGGCCCGCTCCGCCGCCGCCGCCGCCGTCATCGATCTCGTAGAGCCAGAGGGATTCGCTCTTCGCGTCCGTGGCGCTGCCGGCGCCGGACAGGGTCAAGGGGCACTCCGGGACGCGGACGTGATAGCGCCGGTGGACGTGACCGAAGGCGACGATCCCCGGGGAGCGAGCCCCCAGAGCCAGGCACCTCAGGAAGGCATCGGCGTTCCGCAGGCCATGGAAGTGGGCGTCCGGGCGGCCATCTTCGAGACGCGGCGCGTAGTGGGTCGCCACGATGAGGAGCCGGCCGTCGAGGGCGGGGTCCCCGAGGATCTTCTCCAAGGCGGTCAGCTGCGCGTCCGGGATGCGGCCGCTCGACCGCCAGGGCTGGGGGTTGGGCCGGGCGCTGTTCACCCCGATCACGGCGAGGGCGTCGCCGACCAGGCGCACCCAGGGGAAGGGGCTCCCGGGGGCCCGGTAGCCCGGCAGGTCCGTCGACAGGAGGTCGCCGAAGCGGGCCTGGAAGTCGCCTGGGTCGTCGACGTAGACGTCGTGGTTTCCCGGGACGGTGCCATAGCCGAAGGGGGCCTCGGTGAGCGGCGCGACCAGGCGCCGGGCGTGCTCGAGCTCTCCGTCCGTGCCGAGGGCGGTGTAGTCCCCGGTGCAGAGCACGTAGTCGACGGGCTGCTCCGCGAGGAGCTGCTCGGCCAGGGCGGCGACCTTCGCCGGGGCGTCGGCGAACCGGCGGCGGCGGCGCAGGATGAGGTTCGCCCAGCCCAGGGCGCGTTTGTCCGGGCGCAGCCCGGCGAGGTGCCGGCGAATGACCCCCGGGTCCCGCTCGACGTGGATGTCGCTGAAGTGCAGAACCCGGATCACGGCCAGACGGGGGCGGCGTCGAGCCCGAGGAGCTCGGGCCAGCCCAGGCGCAGGTTCAGGCACTGGACCGCCTGGCCGGCGGCGCCCTTGACCAGGTTGTCGATGGCGGCGAAGGCGACGGCGACCCCGGCGCCGGGGTCGACGGCGTAGGAGAGCTGGACCCGGTTCCCCCCCCGGACGGCCTGGGTTCCCGGGAGCGCCCCCGTCGGCAGGACGGCCACCGCCGGCGCGTCGGCGAAGCGTTCCCGGGCGGCGGCGGTGAGGGTCGCTGCGTCGGTGCCCTGGGCGGAGAGCGTCCCGTAGCAGGTCGCCAGGATCCCCCGGACCATGGGGACCAGGTGGGGGGTGAAGGTCAGCCCCACGGGAGCGCCCGCCACCCGGGTGAGCTCCTGGATGATCTCCGGCGTGTGACGGTGGCTGCCGGCGGGCTTGTACGGACGGACGCCCTCCGCCGTCTCGGAGAAGTGGGTGGCGGCGGAGACCGCACGGCCGGCCCCGCTCGCCCCGGTCTTCGCGTCGACCACGATCCCTCGGGTATGCACCAGACCCGCGGCGAGAAGGGGCGCGAGGGCCAGGATCGCCGCGGTCGGGAAACAGCCCGGGACGGCGACGAGGTCGGCGTTGCGGAGGGACTCCCGGTGGAGCTCGGGCAGCCCGTAGACCGCTTCCCCGCGTCGGTCCGGGGCGCCGTGGGGGCCGTAGCGGCGGACGTGCTCGTCCAGGTCGGCCAGGCGGAAGTCCGCCGACAGATCCAGGACGAGGACGCCGCGGGAACGCAGCGCGTCGACCGCCGGGGCGCTCGCCCCGTGGGGCAGGGCGCAGAAGGCGACGGGGGCGGCCTCGGCGAGGCGGTCCGGATCGAAGGCCGCGACGCGCTGGTCCGGGGGAAGCACCCCCGCCAGGGACGGCAGGGCGTCCGCGACGGGACGGCCCGCGTTCGATTGCCCCACCAGCGGCCCGAGGGACAGCCGAGGGTGGGCCAGCACCAGCCGGATGAGCTCCGACCCCGTGTAGCCGGTGGCCCCGACCACGGAGACCGGGACCGGCGGCTCCGGCCCCGTGGCCATCACCGCTTCGAGTACTGGTACTTCTTCCGGGCGCCGGGCTGACCCGGCTTCTTCCGTTCCTTTTCCCGGGAGTCCCGGGTCAGGAAGCCCGCCTTCTTGAGGGGTCCCCGGAAGTCCGGGTTCACGTTCAGAAGCGCCCGAGAGATGCCGTGGCGGACCGCCTCCGCCTGCGCCGCGACCCCGCCCCCGTGGACGTTGACCTCCACGTCGAACTGGCCGACCTGTTCGACCAACTCCAAGGGCTGGCCGACGATCATCTGCGAGGTTTCCCGGGGGAAGTAGTCGGCGAGGCTACGGCCGTTGACCGCGACCTGACCTTCCCCGGTGCGGAGGAAGACCCGGGCGATGGCGTTCTTGCGCTTGCCGGTGCCGTAGTAACGACCGTGGATCTGGGCCTGGGGCATGGCTTTCTGGGGTCCGTCCGTCTCAGCGGTTCCGATGCAGCCGGAAGCCTGGCGGTCAGCTCAGGGCGAGGGGCGCCGGCTGCTGGGCTTCGTGGGGGTGTTCGCCGCCGCGATACACCTTGAGCTTCTTGCCGATCTTCCGGCCGAGGCTGTTCTTCGGGAGCATGCCCCGAACCGCCTTTTCCACGGCGTATTCCGGCTTCTGTTCCAGGACGTCCTTGTAGGCCATGGCCTTCAGGCCGCCCATCGACCCGCTGTAGCGGTAGTCGATCTTGGTGAAGGGCTTGCCGCCGGTGAGCTTCACCCGGTCGGCGTTGACCACGATGACGAAGTCGCCGGTGTCGACGTGAGGGGTGTATTCCGGGCGATGCTTGCCGCGGAGCACCATGGCGACGCGGGAGGCGAGGCGTCCCAGGGGGATATCCGTCGCGTCGACGACCCACCAGCGGGGCTCGACCTGGTTCGGCTTGGCGCTGAAGGTGCGCATGGGGGATGCTCCGGACGGTGCCAGGGGACGCACAGGTCACCCGACCCGGCTACCGCGAGGGGCGGTGTTATGACCGTGCCCCCTCGGGCTGTCAAGGCTGGGACCGGGGTTCCCTCGCCGGCGCGGCGAAGCCGCGGCGGGCGGCAGCCCGACGAGCCTTTCCGGTCCGGGGGCGTGGGGTCTTCGTCGCCGCCCTCGCCCTCCTCACCGGCGTCGGCGAAGGGGCTCGCTCCGCCGCCACCGCCCAGGGGCGGACCGGGGTGCTCCGCTGCGAGGCCACCGACAACGGCGAACGGGCGGAGGCAACGGTGCGGGTCTGGCCCGCCTCGGCGGGGGAGGGGGACGACCCGGTGGCCTCAGGACCCGCCGGCGAGGCGCTCCGGGTCCCGGCGGGGC
>DAPKRP010000224.1:0-1908 GCA_031800515.1 Polyangiaceae bacterium LLY-WYZ-14_1
GCCAGCGCCGCGGCGCCGAGCCACCGGCTCCGTCTCATGGTCGAGCCATCCATCGTCTTGGCCAAACCCGGATCGAGCCGCGAGTTGCGGTCCGACGCGCTCGGCCTCGTCTTCGGCTCGGAACGAGGCGGCCCCCTCGAATGTCGCAACCCCGGACGAACATGGGGGTTGAGAGGTTCACGATGCGTCGCCACGGAAGCCGCGGGACGGTCCGACGGAAGGCTCTTCAGATCGTGATCTGGAGCACGTTCATCGCGTGCGGCCAGGGCGGGCCCCGCGATCGCCTCGACGCGGGCGACGGAGGCGACGCGTTCGCGGTCGGGCCGGACGCGGACGGGGGTCCCGACGCGAAGGCGCCCCACGACGCAGCGACGGCCGACGCGTCGGGCGCGCCCGACGCCCTCGATGGCGGTCGGGACGCCGGCGCGCCCTCGGACCCGCTGCGGGTGCCACCCGGTGAGACCCGCCAGCTCGGCGCCGCCGGCATCTCGTACTTCGACCCCGAGGTGCTCTCGTCGCCGCCTCTCATGACCTTCACCGACCAGGCCCGGACGGTCTGGCTCGCCGAGCTGGACCCGGTCACCGGCGACCTCGTCTCCGCCGACGGTCGCGACCTCGCGATCGACGTGGGCCACGCGCCGCTCGGGGCTACGAACAACGGGCCCGAGTTCGGGGTCGACGAGAACGGCTGGTCGATCGTCTATTCCAAGGCCGTCGGGGGGCGCATTCACACCCATCAGGCCTTCGTGGAGGGCGCCGACGTGACCACGTCGGCCGTCACGAGCGGGACGCCCATCCTCGGCGCGGTCGCCAGCAAGGCGCCCGAGGCTTCGTCGGTCCACGTGCTCGCGGTGCGAGGGGCCTGGAACGACGGCGAGGCGGTGTGGCTCGACCTGGCCCGCCCGGACCATCAGGTGCCCTGGGCCTCGGCGGTCGAAGACACCGACGGTCGCTGGATCGACGGCGCGCTCCTCGCGGTTCACATGGTCCGGGATCCGCCGCACGACGGTCAGCTCGCGCTCTTCGATCCCCGGACCGAGACCTCGACGCCCATCACCGACGACGACACCGCCAAGGAGCGGCCCTTCGGATGGTTCGCGCCCGAGGCGGAGGGCGCGATCCGGGTGCTGGCGATCGTCGACGGGGGCACGGCGATCGGGGTCTACGAGCAGCGCGCCGACGGACCCTGGCCCCAGGTCCTGCGGGTCTCGCTGCCGGCCGGGTCGGGGGGCACCCGGTTCAGCTCACCGGAGCCGTTCGTCGTGAACGGACGCTCGTTCGCGTCGGTTTCGGTCGTGAACGACTCCACGACGCCCCGAGATAGTCAGACCTGGATCGTCGATCTCGCCGACCCCGAGGGCCCCGGGACGGTCCGCTGCGACGACGGCGGCCCGCAACCCGTCTTGCGCGCAGATCCCGAGGTCCTCATCGGTGAGGAACAGGTCTTCTTGTACTGGTACCGATTCACGGGAGGACCGGTCACCCTGCACCGCTGCGCCAGCGGGCTTCGAACCGGCGACTGCCCTTGTCTAAACGGCGGCGCCTGTCTGCCGATGGACCGCTGCGCGTGTCCTCCGGGAACGACCGGCGATCGCTGCGAGTCCGTCCATCGCGCCGAGGGCGGCGGGCGCCGAGACCGCCACGGTTGACCCCCGCCCGCGACGGCTTCATGAGCCTCTCATGCGGGCCCCGTACCGGATCGAGAGCGGCGACGTCGTGATCCGGCCTTACGATCCAGCCGACGTGGCGACCGTGTTCCGGGTGGTCGAGGACAACGTCGCGCACCTGAGCCGGTACATGCCCTGGGTGCATCGCCGGCCGAAGACCGAAGACGAGCTCCTGGAGCTGCTCCTCACGTTCCGGGGCAAGCACGACCTCGGCCAGGACTTCACGTGGGGCGTGTTCGTG
>DAPKRP010000225.1:0-1623 GCA_031800515.1 Polyangiaceae bacterium LLY-WYZ-14_1
CCCCTGCCCCGTCGGCACCCCGTCGAGGGCGCGTTCGGCGCAGGCGACGGGGGAGAAGATGTCCTCCTCCGGAAAGGCGATCTCCCGGACCACGCCTTCGTTCACCTGGAAGCGATGGTCGTGAGCGCACCATTCGGCGCAGCGGGACGGGCGCGCGTCCCCATGGCCGGAGACGATGGTCACGAGCTCGACCCGGGCGAGGTCCGCGGGCGGCGTGAAGGCGAACGGTTCCCGGTCGTTGTAGCCCGGGGAGAACAGGGCCCCACGGAAGGCGAGCTCCGCCCCGACCGGTCGATCCGGCGCCCCGGATCGGCGGAACCGAAGGGAGATCTCGACGTCCCGGGGGGTCGGCCGTTCCCAGTCCGGCCCCATCTCGATCTGGAAGCTTCGGGCTCCGCCGTCGGCGAGGAAGCCGAGCCCCGGCGTGGCGTCCATCAGCCAGCGCCGCTCCCCGGGGCGCCAATAGGGCGTGATCCACCGGACCAGCTCGACCCGGGAGCCGCCCTCCGGACAGCCCTCGTCGAGGCAGAGGCGCACATAGGCATTCCGGTCCCACTCGCTGCAGTCCTGGACCTCCAGGCGGCAGGTGACCTTCACGTCCACCACCAGCTCGTCGAACCCCGCCATCGTCGCGGCGTCCGGCAGCGTCCCCTCCCGGATGAGCACCCGCTCGGTGAGCCCGGCCTCGTCGACCAGGGGGACGACGGTGACCTCGTCCGCCTCGCGCTCCAGTCGTTCTTCGAGGGACGCGTGGTACTCGTAGTAGCGGGAGGGGAAGCCGGCCATCGCCAGGGTCTGGCCCGCGCCGACGAAGGGATTGAGCAGCCCCGCCCAGTCCCAGCGCTGTCGCCGGTCGATGCCGAAGGAGACCAGCGGCTGAGGCCGGGCGGCGAGGAACGCGCCGAGCCCGCCGCCGACCTCTCCCAGGGGCTCCGTGATGAAGTGGAAGCGTTCCTTCCAGTAGTCGAACTGCTCCTGACCGACGTCCACTTCGAGGATGACCTCGAGGCGGGTGCGCATCTCCTCGACCCGGGCCCGGACCGCCGCCGGGTCCGTCTCGTAGGAGCCGAAGACGTAGCGGGCGTTCCGGGTGCTGTGGCGGAACATCTCCGCCGGGTTGCTGCGCCAGATCTGATCCCCGGGGCCCCCGGCTTCGGCGGTGGGGATGTAGTTGACGAAGACGTAGCTCTCGCAGCCGGACCAGGCGTCGGACAGGGTCCAGGGGCCGTCCAAGGTCTCGACGGTGAAGTCGCCGGCGAGCTCGGCGTAGCCATCGCCGCCGGGGCCGGCCTGGAACGGACGACGGGACAGACCGAGGTCGTCGCAGACGTCGGGCTCCGGGGAGCCGGCGTCCCGGGCGTCGTCGTCCTGGCCGTCATCGTCGTCATCGTCGTCGTCGTCGTCCCCGGCGGGTCGGGCCAGGGCGCCGCCATCGTCGCCGCAGCCGACGGCCAGCGGCGCGGCGGCCAGGGCGGCCCCGGCGAGGAGCAGGGGAAGGCAGGTAGCCGGGGCGCAGAAGAACGACGCGGGGGAGACCCAGGCCCGAAGCAGGCCGAGGGGATAAGGGAAAGAGGCCATGTGGGGCGGGACGGTAGCCGGTCGACCCCCGGGTTCACCAGCCCC
>DAPKRP010000226.1:0-3746 GCA_031800515.1 Polyangiaceae bacterium LLY-WYZ-14_1
GCCGGCGCGGTCAGCCGGCGGGGGGCACCATCGACCGGGGCCGCACCGTCGCGTGGTACTCCTGGAGCGATTTGACCCCCGGCTGGGCGCTCCGCCGCGCTTCGATGGCACCGACGGCCGCCGCCCCCGCGGCGATCGTCGTGAAGTAGGGGATCTCGGAAAGCACCGCCTGCCGTCGCATGGATCGGCTGTCGCGGATCGCCTGAGCCCCTTCCGTCGTGTTGATCATCAGGTGCACCTCGCCGTTCCGGAGCCGGTCGACGATGTGGGGCCGCCCCTCGGCGACCTTGTTCACCCGCTCGGAGGTGACGCCGGCCCGCTCGAGGGCCTGCTGGGTTCCTCCGGTGGCCAGGATCTGAAACCCGAGCTCGGTGAGACGCAACGCGAGCTCCGTGGCCGCCGGTTTGTCCGGGTCCCGGACGCTCAGGAACACGGTGCCGCGGTCCGGGAGCCCCGAGCCCGTGCCGAGCTGCGCCTTGAGGAAGGCGTCCGGGAAGCTCGGCCCGATGCCCATGACCTCCCCGGTGGACCGCATCTCCGGTCCGAGAATGCTGTCGACACCGGGGAACTTCGCGAAGGGGAAGACCGATTCCTTCACCGCCACGTGGTCCAGGGAGACCTCCCGAAGCCCGAGCTCCGGCAGCGTCTTCCCCGCCATCACCTGGGCGGCGA
Organism: Polyangiaceae bacterium LLY-WYZ-14_1; assembly: GCA_031800515.1. GTDB lineage: Bacteria > Myxococcota_A > Polyangia > Polyangiales > DAPKRP01 > DAPKRP01. The sequence continues at coordinate 673 of DAPKRP010000226.1, forward strand.
CCTTCGCCAGGGGGATGCCCGTCGCCTTGCTGACGAAGGGGACGGTGCGGGAAGCCCGCGGATTGACCTCGATCACGTAGACCGCGCTCCCCCGCACCGCGAACTGGACGTTCATCAACCCGATGACGCGAAGCTCCAGGGCCAGGGCGCGGGTCGCCGAGCGAATCGTGGCCAGGACCTCCGGCGGCAGGGCGTGGGCGGGGAGGACGAGGGACGAGTCCCCGGAGTGCACCCCGGCTTCTTCGATGTGCTGCATGACGCCGCCGATCAGCACCCCCTTGCCGTCGGAGATGCAGTCGACGTCGACCTCGATGGCGTCCTTCAGGAACTCGTCGACCAGAATCGTCTTGCTGTCGGCGTCTTCGACGCTTTCGAGGGCGACCTGCATGTAATGGGCGAGGTCGCTCCGGGAATGGACGATCTCCATCGCCCGGCCCCCGAGGACGTAGCTCGGACGGACCAGCACCGGATAGCCGAGCCGTTCGGCGACGTCGAAGGTCTCTGCGACGCCTCGGGCGATCCCGCCCTTCGGGCGGCGAAGGTTGAGCTTCTCCAGCAGCGCGTCGAACTTCTCCCGGTCTTCCGCCCGGTCGATGGCTTCCGCCGCGGTGCCGAGGATCGGCACGCCGGCCCGGGCCAGAGGCAGGGCGAGCTTCAGCGGCGTCTGCCCCCCGAACTGGACGATGACCCCCTTCGGACGCTCGACCTCGCAGATCGCCATGACGTCTTCGAAGGTCAGGGGCTCGAAGTAGAGCCGGTTCGACGTGTCGTAGTCCGTCGAGACCGTCTCCGGGTTGCAGTTGACCATGATGGTCTCGAACCCGAGCTCCCGGCAGGCGAAGGACGCGTGGACGCAGCAATAGTCGAACTCGATGCCCTGCCCGATCCGATTGGGTCCCCCCCCCAGGATCAGGATCTTCTCCCGATCCGTCGGCTCGCTCTCCGTCTCGCGCCCCCAGGTCGAATAGAGGTAGGGGGTGTGGGCGACGAACTCCGCGGCGCAGGTATCCACCCGGCCGTAGACCCGTTCGACGCCGGCTTCCTTCCGGCGCCGTGCGACGTCCAGCGGGTCCTCCCCTCGGGCCCGACCGATCGCCCCGTCGCTGAAGCCGTGGCGCTTCCACCGAGCCAAGCGGGCCGGGTCGGCCCCGAGGGCCTCCGCCTTGCTCTGGGAGATGTCCCGCTCCTCGGCGATGAGCTCGGCGATCTGTTCGAGGAACCACGGGTCGACCTTCGTCGCCGCATGGACGTCGTCGACGGTCAGGCCGAGGCGGAGCGCGTCCGCGATCGTCCACAGACGGTCCGGGAGGGGTGCGGCCAGGACCTCGAGCACCGCCTCCCGGAGCTCGTCATCGTTCGGGGGCGGCAGCCCTTCCGGCAACATCGGAACCGGGCTCATCGGCTCTCCGGTCTCCCGAAGACGCCGAAGCTGTAGGGCGAGGTCTCGGTAGTCGACCTTGTCCCGGAGGGAGACCAGGCCGTCCCGGCCGATCTCGAGGGACCGGGCCGCCTTCTGCAGGGCTTCCTTGAAGGTCCGGCCCATCGACATCGCCTCGCCGACCGACTTCATCTGGGTGGTGAGACGGGGATCGGCGCCCGGGAACTTTTCGAAGGCGAAGCGCGGGGCCTTCACCACGACGTAGTCGATGGTGGGCTCGAAGGCGGCGCTCGTCTGGGTGATGTCGTTCCGGAGCTCGTCCAGGTGGTAGCCGACGGCGAGCTTGGCGGCGATCTTGGCGATGGGGTAGCCGGTGGCCTTCGAGGCGAGGGCGCTCGACCGGCTGACCCGGGGATTCATCTCGATGACGACCACCCGTCCGTCCGCCGGGTTGACCGCGAACTGGATGTTCGACCCCCCGGTCTCGACACCGATCGCCGTGATCACGGCTCGGGAGGCGTCCCGAAGCCGCTGGTATTCCTTATCCGTCAGGGTCATCGCCGGCGCGACGGTCAGGGAGTCGCCGGTGTGGACGCCCATCGGATCGAAGTTTTCGATGGTGCAGATGACGGCGAAGTTGTCCGCCGCATCCCGAATCACTTCGAGCTCGTATTCCTTCCAGCCGAGGACGCTTTCCTCGACCAGACACTCGTGGGTCGGGCTCTGCTGGAAGGCCCAGCGGATCGCCCGGTCGAACTCCTCCCGGTTGTAGGCGATCCCACCTCCGGACCCGCCCAAGGTGAAGGACGGCCTCAGGATGACCGGGAAGCCGAGTTGCCCCACCGCCGCATCCGCCTGTTCGAGCGTCCGGGCGAGGAACGAGCGCGGGCTCTCCAACCCGATCTCGTCCATCACCTCCTTGAAGCGCTCCCGATCTTCGGCCTTGCGGATGGCCTCCACGTTCGCCCCGAGCAGCTCGACGCCGCGCTCCGCCAGGACGCCCTGGTCGGCGAGCCGGAGCGCCAGGTTGAGCGCGGTCTGGCCGCCGAGGGTCGGCAGGATCGCGTCCGGCTTTTCCCGATCGAGGATCTGGACGATCACCTCCGGAACCAACGGCTCGACGTAGGTGCGGTCGGCGAACTCCGGGTCCGTCATGATCGTCGCCGGGTTCGAGTTGACCAGGACGACCTCGAACCCTTCCTGCCGGAGGGCTTTCGCCCCCTGGGTGCCGGAATAGTCGAACTCGCTGGCCTGCCCGATGACGATGGGGCCCGACCCGATGAGGAGAATCTTCTGAAGGTCGTCCCGCCTGGGCACGGTCGGCGGTGCCGATATCAGAGCACTGGGTTTTCCGCAAGCTGGCGGAGGAGGAAGGACGCCCGTTCCGCCGGCCCGGGGACCAGGACGAGCCGTCGGGCCGCCGGGGGATCCTCGGGCCTTTGCGCGATCGTCAGGGTGAGAACCGGCGCCGCCCCGAGCCCGTCGAGACACCGCGTCCCCCACTCGACCAGGACGACCGCCCTTCCCTCCCGGACGATCTCCGGCAGGCCGATCTCCTCGAGCTCGTCCGGCCCCGCCAGCCGGTAGAGGTCGGCGTGGACCAGGAGTGACCCGGGAAGGACCCGGGGCGTCCGCCCCTCCCCGGCCGGGGGGGCGGCCGGCGACGGGCCCGCTCCTCTCGGCGGAAGCTCGTACT
>DAPKRP010000227.1:0-5400 GCA_031800515.1 Polyangiaceae bacterium LLY-WYZ-14_1
GCCCCGGCCCCGGCGGGATCGTCCCCGGCCAGGTCTTCGAGGTCCTGGCCTCGATAGATCTGCGTCGGCTCTTCCGCGAGCTCGTCGAAGCCCGTCGACGCTGCGCCCCCATCCCGGAACGCCGCCGCTTCCGTCGGACGCTGGAAGACCCGCTTCGGGCCGGTCGGGGTCGGCCGCGCCGCCACCTGCGCCACCGGCGTCGGGATGCTGCCGTCGAATCCGGGGTCGGACCGGCGCGGCGTCCGGGCCCGCTGGAAGACCGAGGTGAGGCCCTTCTCCTGTTCGATCTCGGGGCCGAACAGGTGGTGCATCCACGTCGACAGGCGCGAGACGTCGAAAGGCACGGGCTCCGAGGTCAGGAAGGACTGGAGCGCCATCCGAAGCTCCCGAGCGGTCTGAAAGCGTTCCTCCCGATCGCAGGCGAGCGCCTTCATCACGATGGCCTCGAGGTCCGCTGGCACCGCCCCCCCCTTGGCCGAGGGGGGCTCGACCTCGGCGTTCCGCACCTTCTCCAGGGTGGCGAAATCGCTCTCCGCGGCGAAGAGCCGGTCGCTGGTCAGCATCTCCCAGATGCAGGTCCCCACCGCGAACAGATCCGACCGATGATCGATGGGCAGGCCCCGGACCTGCTCCGGGCTCATGTAGCCGAACTTCCCTTTGAGAACGCCGGTCTGGGTCTTGGTCTGGCGGCTCGCCGCCCGGGCGATGCCGAAGTCGATCAGCCGAACCGACCCGTCGTAGCCGACGAGGACGTTCTGGGGAGAGACGTCCCGATGCACCAGCGACAGGGGACGGCCCTGGGGGTCGAGCTTGTCGTGGGCGTAGGCGAGGGCGCCGCACATGTTGTAGGCGACGTAGGCCGCCATCCCCGCCGGGATGCGCCGCCCGAGGCGACGGAAGCGATTGATGATCTGGAGCAGGTCCTTGCCCCAGACGAACTCCATCGCGATGAACAGCGCGTCCCCGACGGTGCCCAGGCGCCGGATGGGCACGATGTTCGGATGGTCGAGGCGTGCGGCGATCTGCGCCTCGTCGATGAACATCCGGCGGAACTCGGGGTCTTCCGCCATGTGGGGAAGGATCCGCTTGAGGGCGATGGGGACCGTCGGGTCGTGGAGGTCCGCCCGCCGGGACTGGGCCAGAAACACCTCGGCCATGCCCCCGATCGCCACGCGGCTGAGCAGCGCGTAGTCCCCGAAGGGAACGGGCTCGGGTGCAACCTGCGGCGGTCGCTTCCCGTCCCCGTGGGGGTTTGCCATACCCATCGGCCCAGAGCGGCAGGATGTCGACCCGCCTTGCGCATTTCAACCCAGCCTCTGGGCCGCCGCCAAGAAACGTGTGAGCCCCCCCGACCTGGCCCTCGGGGAACCCACCTCGGTGCCTAGTCGGTTCGGAACCCGGGGTGGCCCAGGTCTACCGGGTGCGCACGTTCAGCTCGGCGGTGACCGCGTTGCCGCCGGCGTCCGTCGCCCGTACGGCGACGATGTGCTCGCCGGGGGGCAGGCCGTCGAGGGGGATGCGGAAGCGCTCGTTGGCCGTGTCGAGGAGGTCGTCCACCGGGAAGATCAGCCGCCAGTCCTCGCCGTCGATCGCGACCTCCAGCTTGGCGATGGGCCCCAGGGTATCGACGGCGCGCCCCACCACGGCGCCCCCGCGGGCGGCGAGCCCTTCGATCCGCGGCGCATGGTTGTCGACCAGCAGCGGCTCGGACCGGGCGCGGCTGTCCAAGGTGCGGTCCCGGGGATTGGCGAGCTCGTCCGACGCCTCGACCTCGATGACGTAGCGGCCGTCCGGGACGCCGGTCGTGTCCCAGACGTACTCGTCGTCGTCGAGCACCTCCGTCGGCCGGAGGATCTCCCGCCAGCCGTTCCCCCCTTCCGGGCGGTAGCGGAGCCGATAGCGCAGTCGATCCCCATCCGGGTTGGCGACCGTCCAGCTGAGGGCCAGGGCGGTCGATGGCTCGGGCGGCTCGTCGTCGCTGCGGCCCTGCCGACGCTTCTGGAGCGCCTTTTGGTCCAGGCCGACCTCCTGCACTCGGGCTCGCTGATTCTGGGGCAGGAAGAACGCTTCCACCGCGAGCAGCACCGCATCCGGGTCCGCAAGCGTCGCCCGGAGCTGCAGGTAGCGGGCCCCGGGGCTCGGGATCGGGCCGGGCCGAGCCAGGGGCCGGGACCAGGGGCTCCAGGTGTCGTCCGGGCGTTCCGTGTTCCCGCTGCGGGTCTCGAAGCGGATGGGCCCGCCGGTGCCCTGCCAGTCCAGGGCGCCGAAGCGCGCGGGGAAGCGGGCATCGAGGACCTCGCTGGTCCAGGTCCCGGTCGGCGGGCGGGCCCGCCGCACCCGATACAGGGCGCCGACGTCCCCCGTCGAGAAGAGCGGCTCGTCGGCGTCGGAGACATCCATCCCCAGCACCTGACGCTCGTCCACGTCGACCCAGGTCGCGCTGGTCCGGCCGTCGGCGGCCACCCGGTAGATGCGCCCCTCCGCGCCGGTGGCGGCGAGCACGTCCCCATCCGGAAGAAAGGCGAGGTCCGTGTAGTGGTTGTCGTCGATGGAGTGGGCCTGTTCCGTGCGCCCGTCCGCCAGCACCAGATGGAGGCTGCCCTTGCCCGGCTTCGGACGGTTCGGGCGGTTCCGGGAGCTCGACGCCCCCGAGGGGGCCCGGGGGGGATCGGGAAACTCGTTGGCGGCCACCGCCAGGACCCCATCGGCGACGGTGGTCGGCGACTTCCCCGGCAACGAGATCACCGCCGTCGCCTGGCCCGGGCCGTCGAGGCGCACCACCAAGGCTTCGCCGTCGGTCCCCGCGTAGAGCGCGCCCCCCGGCGCTTCCAGAGCCAGGGCCATGACGTGGCCCTGCTTGCCCTCCCACCAGACGCTCGCGTTCCCGTTCGGGTCGATCGCCCAGACCTTGGCGTCGGGACCGGTGGCCGCGAAGAGCACGTTCCGTCGGTCGTCCCAGACCAGGTCCCAGACGTGCTCCGCGCCTTCCGGGACGGCGAGCTCCTCCGGCGCCTCCTCGCCGCTGCCCCCGCGGGTGGAGATCCGGAAGATGCGGGCCTCCGGAAGGGTGCCGGCGAAGAGCACCCCGTCCGGGCCTAGGGCGAGGGAGGAGACCACCAGCTGACCGGTCCCGGCGAGCTCCTCGACCCGATCGCCGGCGACGGTGAAGACCTTGCCGTCGTTGCCCGTGCCGATGAAGACCCGGTTTCCTTCCCCCCGCAGTACGGCGTAGGCGAGGGCGACGTCCGGCAGGGCGACCCGCCGCGCCTGGACCCCGGCGACGACGGCGCCGTCGGAACGGGCGCTCGCCCCGTCGAGCTCTCCCTTCCCGAACTCCGCCGCCTGGTCGATGCGGAAGCTGCGGGTGGATACGGCCCGGGCGGGTGCTTCGGGGAAGAGCACCAGGGCGAGCGCCCCGAAGACCCCGGCGCCGACGACGCCGGCGGCCACGAGGGCGGCGACCCGGCGGGCGGGGACCACCCCGCGGGCCTCGACCGAGGAGGCCGCTGGTCTCGGCTTTCGAACGTCCCGCCGAACGGCGACGGCGGCGTCCCGCCGGGGGGTGGGGGTGCTGCTGCTGCGGTCGCCGCGCTGCTGCGGGGAGGTCGTCGTCGTGGGCACGGGCTCGGCCATGTCGGTCCCGCCGGTGTAGCCCGGCCCGGCGTTCAGTCGAGGGCCCGTTCCCGCACGTCGACCTCGAGGCGGGCGTGCCCGGTCAGCACCTGCCCCAGGTCGACGACCTGGCGGTCCTCCGTACGGAACGGCCGGATCTGCCCGCCGTCGTTTGCGAGCTGCAGGGCGTCGAGGGCGGACCCGGGGAGGGCGCGCACCACGTGGCCCCGGAACCGCAGGCCGCGGGTCGGCATGGCGACGGAGACGGTCAAGGCGGTGGCCGGCAGACGCCGTTCCACGATGCCGAGGAGGTCGTCCAGGGAGCTCGGCTCCGGGTGTTCCAGAGGGGTCTCGTCCCCGGCCCGGACGTCGATGCGAATCTCCTCACCGGCGGCCCGCTCCGGGATCCGCAGGGGGACGACCCGCACCCGCTCCGGCTCGCCGTAGCGCCGGGTGATCACCTGGAGGGGCACCGTCGACCCCGGGTCGAGCTTCCCGGCGGGAAGGCGGGCGTCGAGGATCCGTTCCACGTCTCGTTCGAAGCGCAGGTCGAGCTCGACGTCGACGCCGAGGACCCGGCTGTCCTCGAAGGGATTCCCGTAGGCCGCTTCGATCACGGCGAACATCCGCAGCTTCGACAGGGCCTGGAGATCGCTCGGGCCCCCGGGGACGAAGCCCCGGTCGACGAGCGTGATCGGATCCTTGCCGGCCAGGGAGACGGTGGTCGTGGCGGTGAAGGTGACGTCCGTCTGGTCCGCCACCGTCGCCTTCAAGGCGTTGCCGATGGCGGCGAAGGTCAGGAGCGGCGTCAGCACGCGGTGGCTCACCACCTCCATCCCCCAGGTCGACCGGGGCGCGTCCGGAACCCCCCGAACCCGCAGGGTGACCGGCACCGCCGGCGCTTCGAGCTCCCGGTCGACCACGATGGCCGCCTGGCGGTCGTGGATCAGGGTGCCCAGCGGGGCCTCCGCCTCGCCGATCTTGAAGGAACGGCGTTCGCTGACCAGGACGTGGAGGATGCGGGCGGTGCTGGTCGGCAGGCCGGTCTCTCCGGCGTTCATCATCGGATGGCCGAAGGCGACCAGGCGGCGCCCGTCGACGTGGGTGATCGTCCCGATCGCCGTCGCCGAGACGTCTCCTCGGATGAGCTGGACCCCGATGGCGCCGCCGTCGACGAAGCGCGGGTTCGGCGGGCCCGCCGCGGAAGCCGTGCGGCCCCGCCCCGGCGTGCCCGGTTCCTCGCCGCCGCCCTCGCTCCCGGGAAGGTCCCTCGTCGCGTCGTCTCCCCCCGTGGCCCGGGCGCTCGCGGGACCGGCCCGGCTGGAGGATCCGCTGGCCCCGCCGCCGCCCTGCAGCGCGAGCAGCCCCAGGGGCTCGAGCTGGTCTTCGAGCCAGCGGGCGAGGGCGCCGCTGAAGCCGCCGAGGACGAGCGGTGTCGCCGCCGGCACCGGACCGAGGCGCTCCCCCTGTCCCCCCGGGGTGCCGCCGCCGCCGACCCGGCCCCGGCGGGCCAGGTGGGCGTCGAGGGCGCTGGTCGCTCCGGGCAGCGCGGCCTCCCCGGACCAGCCCCGGCTCGCCGGGAGCCCTGCCAGCCGGGTCGGCGGTCCACCCCGGCTGGCGCCCGCCGCGGCCGCGGCGCCGGAGCGGCTTCGGGGGAGCCCCCGCCGGGCGAGGCGGTCCGCGCCGGGGAAGGCGTCGGGCCGTACCGGGCGGTCGAGCTCGGCCAGCATGTTCGCGATGGGCGTCACCCCCGCCACCGGGTCCTTGCCGAAGGGCCAGCCATAGGCG
>DAPKRP010000228.1:0-9888 GCA_031800515.1 Polyangiaceae bacterium LLY-WYZ-14_1
GTCGGCCCCGGAGACCAGGGCGGCCACCCGGTCCGGATCCGTCGCATCCCCCTGCTCGACCTCGAGGACACCCGGGCGTGGCGTGAGGCCCCGGGGATCGCCGCGCACCACCGCGGTCACCCGATGCCCCGCGGCGATTCCCTCCTCGACCACCGCCCGCCCGGTTCCCCGGGCCGCCCCGAACACGACTATCTGCATCGTCATCGCCCCGGCAGTCTGGTCGCCTTGCGTCCCGGCGCCACGAGCGGGTACGCCTGCCCCCGGATCCCGCACTGGAAGACCCCCGCCGGAAAGAACTGCACCCCGACCCGGCCCCGCTTCGCCGAAATGACCGCCGACGAACTCCGCGCGCCACCCCCCGCTCCCGCTGCCCGGCCGTCCCCGGAGGAGGGCGAGACCGCCCCGGGCCGCCCCCAGTCTCTGGCCCGACGCGCTCGGGAGGCGGGGATGAGCCCGAACCACTGGTACCCGGCGGCCTTCAGCCACGAGCTCCGCCCCGGGAAGATGGTCGCGACCCGGTTCTGGGGGGACGACGTCGTGGTCTACCGCGCCGACGACGGGCGCGTGCACGCCCTGGAAGACCGCTGCGCCCACCGACAGATCAAGCTGAGCCACGGGTCCGTCGAAGGCTGTCACCTGGTCTGCCTCTACCATGGCTGGACCTACGACCCGGAGGGAAGGCTGGTCGGGACGAAGCACTCGGACTTCGGCCGGAAGCTGCCCGTGCTCCGGGTGCGCTCCTACCCGGTCCGAGAACGCTACGGCATCGTCTGGTTCTTTCCCGGCGACCCGGCGCTCGCCGAGATCACGCCTCTGGTCGAGATCCCGAACGCGGAAGGACCAGACCGCTGGGCATCCCTCCGCTTCGTCTACACCTGGCGTGCCCACCACTCGATGGTCATCGACAACCTCTGCAACCTGACCCATCTGTGGGTGCACGGCAGCTGGGTGCCCTACGGCGACACGATCCTCGCCGACTCGAGCTACGACGGTCACCGCATCACCCTGGATTGGGAGCACGACCTTCGCCGGGACTGGATGCACCCCTTCACCGCCCCGGTCTTTCGGAGGGCGCCGGGGTCGAATCGGTCCGACACCCACATGGTCTACGACTATCCCTACCAGTCCGCCCTCAGCAATCACCGGGTCCGTTCGACGAACTTCATGCTTCCCCTGGATGCCACCCACACCCGGGTGTTCACCGTCCAGTTCTGGGAGCCGGCGTCCATCCCCTTCACCGGCCGTCGCCTCCCTGCATCCTGGTTTCAGCCGGCGATGAAGGTGGTGCAGCCGATCACGGAAACGATCTTCAAACAGGACGGCTTCACGGTGGAAGAAGAGCAAAAATCCTGGGAGCGTTATTCAGACCGGCCGATCCCGGAACCCAACCCCCTGGTGAAGGCGTTCAACGACCTGAGCGTCCGCAAGTGGGAAGCCTATCGGGCCCAGCAGGCCCGCGGCGGCACCCTGACCGCCGACGAACGCGCCGAGCAACGCCGAATCAAGGTGATCTGACCGCAGGAGATCTCATGGCCCAGGAAGAGCTTTCCCGGCACCGCGCCCCCGGCGACACCGTCCGCGGCGCCGAGCCCGATGGCGCCGAGCCCCCTCTGGCGGATGCCGCGTTCCCCGCGGGCCGGGAGGGGGCCGGGACGCGCCGGGAGCCGGATCTCGGGGACCGCCTGGTCGAGCTCTTCGTCAAGCATCGCTGGGCCACGGTCGTGCCCATCGTCCTGCCCCTGTCCAAGGCCTTCGAAGCCTACTGGACGCTGTCCAACGTCTACCTGCGGGAATGGCGCAACGCCGCCGCCAAGCACGGCGAACGGGTGGCCGAGGTCCAGCGCCAGATCCGAGCCTGGAACGACGCGGGGCGCCCCGGTCCCCTGGCGACCTCCCGAAAGGCCTGGCTCAGCGTCGCCGTCCGCGCCTCCGAGTACAAGAAGCACAGCTTCGGGATCGACGTGGACCTACACGACATCCTGGGCCTCGACCTGGAACGGCGGACGGTGCGGGTCGAGCCCCGGGTCAACATGGGGCAGCTCACCCGGAAGCTCGTCCCGATGGGGCTGACCCTGCCCGTCGTCCCGGAGCTCGACGACCTGACCGCCGGCGGCCTGTTTCTGGGCTATGGCATGGAGACCTCGGCGCACAAGTACGGCTTGTTCAGCGACACGGTGGTCGGGGCCGAGGTCGTCCTCGCCGACGGTCGGGTCGTCCGCTGCAGCGCGACGGAGCATCCGGACCTCTTCCGGGCCCTTCCCTGGAGCCACGGGTCCCTGGGGATCCTGACCGCCCTCGAGATCCAGGTGCGGCCGTGCCGGCCCTACGTGCGGCACCAGGTGCGCCAGGTCCGGGGCATGGAGGCGATCTGCCAGGCGTTCGCCGACACCATCTCCGGCGACGACCCCCCGGAATTCGTCGAAGGTCTGCTCTTCGATCACGACCGAGGCGTGATCCTGACCGGAGACTTCGCCGACAGGCCCCCGGACGTGCCGGCGAACGACTTCAGCGACTGGCGGAAGCCCTGGTTCTATAAATACGTGGAATCTGCGCCGGACGGGCAGGTCGATTACATCCCCCTCCGCGCCTATTACCATCGGCACACCCGGAGCCTCTATTGGCATGGAGAGCTCCTGGTGCCCTTCGGCAATCATCCGGCCTTCCGCCGCACCCTGGGGTGGCTCATGCCGCCGAAGGTCAGCTTCCTCAAGCTCACCCAGGGTAAAAAGGTGCGGGAGTTTCGGGATGCCCGGAATGTCGTCCAGGATGCCCTCGTCCCCCTTCGCCATCTGAAGGAGGCGGTGGCGATGTTCCACCGGGAGTTCGAATGCTATCCGCTCTGGCTCTGCGGCCATCGGACCTACCGGACCGACCCGCCGGGGATGGTGCAGCCCTCCCCCGGCACGGAAGACTGGGAGATGTACGTCGACGTCGGCGCCTGGCAGGTGCCGGGCTTCGTCCGCCGGGGGGAGCCTTGGGACGGCCACGAGGCGGTCCGGCGGATGGAGGCGTGGTGCCGGGACCACCACAGCTACCAATGCCTCTACGCGGTGACGGAGCAGACCCGGGACGAGTTCTGGCAGATGTTCGACCCGACCCTCTACCGCCAGGTTCGCGCGGCCTACGGCGCCGACGGTGCCTTCCTCGACGTCTTCGACAAGGTCAAACGCCCGGACCAGGCCTGAACCAGGCCGACCCCCCCCCCGGGCGGATGGCCCGGGGCGCTAGCCCCCAGTGTCGGGGGGGGAGCCCCCCGGGTCGCGCCCGTCGGAGACCTGAAAACCGTCCCCTCGGTGGTGGAAATCACCCGGGCGGCCCCGGCCGCCCGGGGGCACGCGCATTGCGTTAGGTCACGCGTGTCCAGGCCGTCCTTGTCGCAGCGGTTCCCACGTTTCCTCGCCCTCGCCGCCCTCTGCGTTCCCCTGGGGCTCGGGTGCCAGGGCGTGGTCGGAGAAGCGGTCGATGGTCCCCACGGGCCGGCAGCGGGCCCCGGGCAGCCCGGCGGACCCGGGAACGACCCCGGCGCGCCGGGGGGCCTCTACTGCGAGGAGGCACCCACGCCCCTCCGCCGGCTGAGCCACGAGGAATACCGGGAGACCCTCCGTCGCCTCTATCCCGACGTCGACATCGGTGACCTGGGTCTTCCGGAAGACCAGATCTCCCACGAGTTCGACAACGACGCCGACGCCTTGGTCGTCGACGGGATCCTGGCGGAGCGCTACGTCGACCTCGGGCTCGAGCTCGCCCCGGCCCTCGTCGCCGCGGTCGCCCCCTGCCCGGACCCGGGCGACCTCGTCGCCTGCGGTGAGGCGCTGGTTCGGCGCGAGGGGCGGCGTCTGTTCCGTCGGCCCCTGAGCGACGAGGAGGTCGCCGCCTACGCCGGTTTCTTCCGGGATGGGGCGGGCTCCATCGAAGACCGGGCGACCCTGACCTTCGCCACCCTGCTCTCCGCCCCGGAGTTCCTCTACCGCTTCGAACGTCCGGTGGCGCCCCTGTCCGCCGGCGAAGGCGCCGACCTCGACGCCTATTCCCTGGCGAGCCGCCTCGCCTTCTTCCTCTGGGGAAGCGGGCCGGACGACACGCTTCTGGATGCCGCCGCCGCCGGCCGTCTAGACACGGATGAGGGGCTGCGCGCCGAGGCGGAGCGGATGCTGGAGGACGACCGGGCCCGGGAGACCTTCGTCCGCTTTCACCGGCAGTGGCTCGACCTCGACCGGATCTTCGATACCCCGAAGGCCGACGAAGACGGTCTCGATGGTCGCCTGCGCCGGGCGATGGTCGAAGAGACGGAGCGCTTCGTCGAGCGGGTGCTCTTCGAGGAAGACGGGACGTTGGCGGACCTCTTCAGCTCCCCCCGGGTGTTCCTGAACGACGACATCGCCGAGCTCTACGGCGTGCCTGCCCCCACCGATGGCTGGCAGGAGACGTCCATTCCGGAGCGGGCTGGGGTGCTGACCCGCACCGCCTTCCTCGCGAGCCACGGTCACCCGGACCGACCCTCGCCGGTGCTGCGGGGCGTCTTCGTCCTCGAGCGGATCCTCTGTCAGGGGACCGGCGCCCCGCCGCCGGACGCGGAGGCGATGGGCCTCGCGGCGGCCGAAGACATCGACCCGGCGACGGCGACGAACCGGGAGCTCTACGACGCGATGACCCGGGACCCGGGCTGCCGAACCTGCCACGACGCGATCAATCCGGCGGGCTTCGTCTTCGAACAGTTCGACACCATGGGGCGCTTCCGCACCGAAGAGGCGAACGGCCGGGCCATCGACGCGTCCGCGGAGCTGCTCACCCTGGGCCCCGTCGACGGCGCCGCCGACCTTGGGGCCGCCCTCGCGGCGAGCGAGGACGCCCGCCGCTGCGCGGTCGAAAAGTGGGCCCGCTACGCCTACGGCGGCGGACCGATGGAACGGGCGGCGTGCTTCCTCGACGATCTCGAAGCCGCCCTCGCGGACAGCGGCGGTCGCATCCGGGATCTGCAGCTCGCCCTGGTGATGCACCCCTCCTTCCGGAGGATGCGGCTCCCCGCGGAAGAACAGGAGACCCCGTGAAGCAAGGAGAACGATTCGGGATGAACCGACGAGGATTTCTCCGGGCCGCCGGCCTCACCGGGGCCGCCGGCGCGATGAGCCCCTGGCTGCTCCCCTTGCTCGACACGCCGGCGGCGGCCCAGGCGGAGGGTCCCCCGAAGCGCCTTCTTCTGTTCCTCACGGAGCTCGGCTGGGACCCCTTCGCCTTCCGGATGGGCCCCGCCGGGGCGCCCGCAGACGTCCTCGAACGAAGCGCCTACCATCCCGCCTACCGCAACGAGCCCGATGAGCGTCGCTGGGAGATCGACCTCACGACCATCGAGGGGGACCGCTGGAGCCAGGCGCTGGCGCCCCTCGCGCCGATGGCCCACCGGGCCCTCGTCCTCGACGGCCTCGGCATGCTCAGCATCGGTGCCGAGCAGTACGGCGATGGCCACGCCCGGGGCTGGAATCACGCGATCACCGGCCACCCCGCCTCCGCCGAGATCACCAACGCCCGGGCCATGGGCGGGGCACCTTCCATCGACCAGCGGCTCGCCCGCTTCCTTCGTTCCCAGGACCCGACCCTGACGGACCTGACGGCGCTGCTGGTCCGGGTCTCCCGGAACTGGGGCGGGGACGGGACCAACGGGTTCCATTACTGGTTCCACGACCGGGATGAATCCGGAGAGTTCGTCCGGATTCCCCGGGTCGGGGATCCGCGGGTCCTCCACGAGCGCCTCTTCGCCGGCATGGGCGGCGGGGACGCCGGGGACGAGGACCGCTTCGCGGACAAACGCGCCGTCCTGTCCGCCCTGGAAGACCGCTTTGCCACGCGTTTTCCGAACCTGAGCCGACGGGACCGGGACCGCATCGAACAGCACCGGCAGCGGCTCTCGGACATCCAGACCCGTCTCGACCGGCTGGCGGCCTTCACCTGCGAGGCCCCCGGCCTCCCGGAGCGGCCGCGGGACGATACCGGCGAGGTCTACCTGGCGAACCTCGACCTGTTCTTCGAGCTCACCACCGCCGCCCTCGCCTGCGACCTGAGCCGGGTGGTCGCCTTCGAGATGAAGAACGGCCGGGGGGTCGAGCGGGACCTCTACGGGGCGAGCGACAAGGACTTCCACCAGTGGTATTCCCACGGGACCAACCCGACCCGAAACTGGTACGGGCTGGAGAACGCCCGGGTCAGCCAAGCGGATTACGATCAATGGCGGGATGCGGCTCCGATCCTCGGTAACAAGAACCGCTTCCACGTCGAACAGGTGACCCGCTTCGCCCAGCGACTGGACGAGATTCCGGAAGGTGACGGGACCGTCCTCGACAACACGCTGATCATGATGGTCGACGAGATCTCGACCGGTTCCCACGGTCACGATCAGTGGCCGGTGGTGCTGCTCGGAAACCTCGGCGGTGCCTTCCGCACCGGTCGCTACATCCGTTTCCCCCGTACCAACGACAATCCCGGCATCAACGGGATGGGCCGTTACGTGGGCCAGCCCCACAACAAGCTGCTGATCTCCATCTGCCAGGCGATGGGCATGGAAGACCTCGACGACCTGGGGATCACCAGCGTCCAGGGACGCCGCAGCGGCGATACGATCAGCCTGCGGGGCCCCCTCGACGAGCTCGCGTAGCTGCCCTCGGGCTATCGCCGGCGCTGGGTCGGATTCGGCAGGGGAGGGCGGTCCGGGACCCCGGCGGGGGTCGTCCGTATCGGCGCGCCGTGCCGACGTGTGCCAGGTCAGGCCGTCCGTGGCACGTCGATCGTCCTTGGCGCCGAAAAACGCAGTAATAATAAGCTGGATCGGGTCTTGCTATCCCTTTGCCTGGGAGGCACACATGACGCGATTCCTTCAACGACTGCGCTTCACACGACTTGCCGTGCCGGTCTGCGCCGGCGGGCTCCTCATGCTGGCGGGCTGCGCCGAGGACGGCTCCGGAGAAGGCCCCGGGGCCGACCCGGACGATATCTACGAGCCCGAGTATGCCTTCGGCACCTCGGCTGCCCTCAGCGTCGCCGACGACTGCGACGACCTGCTCACCCGGCTCCAGCGCGACGCTCTTGCGCGGCTCGAGCAAGAGGTGCAGCAGCTCCTCGATTGGTACGTCCACGACCGCAGCGGCAGCGAAGGCGGGCTTCGCGGCGGCCGGGCCGGGGAAGAGGCCGCCTTCGACGGCGACGCCAGCGCCCCCCCGATGGGCCCGGGCGGCGGCGACGACGACGACGCCTCCCCGGACGACTTCTCGGAGACCAACAACCAGGTCTCAGGCGTCGACGAGGCGGACCTGGTCAAGACCGACGGCGAGCGCATCTTCGTCGTCTCCGGACAGCGCTTCCAGGTCGTCGACAGCTGGCCCCCGGCGGAGACCGCGCTGACCGCTTCGGTCCCGATCGAGGGCTATGCGACGGAGATGCTGATCCAGGGAGACCGAGCGGTGATCTTCTCCCACACCGGGGACCCCCGGGATGGGGAAGAGCCCTGCGCCGGCCGGGAGGCCTACTGGTACCCCTGCGGTTGGGGCTGGGGCTTCACCAAGATGACCGTCGTCGACGTCCTGCCGGAAGGTCCGGAAGTCGTCCGGGAGCTCTGGGTCGAAGGCAGCTATCGGACCGCCCGGCGCCATGCCGGCGAGGTTCGGGCCGTCTTCAACGACCACTACAATCTGCCCTGGTACGACGGCACCATTCCCTACGTCTACGACTACCTCTGGCCGGAGGAAGCCGGGGACCGTTTCGACGAGGAAGGCGGCCGCTTCCGTGAGCCCAGCTCCGAAGAGATGCGGCGCCGGATCTTCGAATGGCGCGCCGACGCCATCGCGGCGATCCGCGCTCGGTCCCTCGACGACTGGCTGCCCACCGCCCTCGAGGGGAACGCCGACGCGGGCCTCACCGCGCTGCCCGTCGACTGCACCGGCTTCCACCTGCCCGAGCCCGGGCTGGCGGAATGGGGCGTCATGCAGATCGTCGGCTTCGACCTGGCCGCCGCCGACTCCCCGGTCAGCCGGACCGGCGTCTGGGGCTGGGCCGGCGAGGTCTACGCCAACGCCGACGTGATGATCATCGCCCAGAACGACTGGAGCGTCTGGTGGCGCCGGCGCCACGAGCCCGGGGAGTGGGTCTCCGACCGCACCTTCCTTCACCAGTTCGAGATCGGCGAGTCCGGCGCGACCAACTACGAGGCCTCGGGCACCGTTCCCGGCGTCATCGTCGACCAGTTCTCCCTGGACCAGCGGGACGGCGTCGTCCGGGTGACCACCACCGAGACCGCCTGGACCTGGTCGACCCGCCGCCGCTGGCAGCCGCCTCGCATCACGAACCGGCTCTATACGATGGAACCGCGGGACGGCGTCCTGCGGGGGATGGACCGGACGGGTCACCTCGGCGAGCCGGACGAGCGGATCTTCTCCACCCGCTTCATCGGCGACACGGCCTACGTCGTCACCTTCCGCCAGGTCGACCCGCTCTACGCCATCGACGTCTCCAACCCGGAAGACATCGTCGTGCTCGGGGAGCTCAAGATCCCCGGCTTCAGCACCTACATGCACCCCCTGGGTGAGGCCAAGGACAATCTGCTGACCATCGGTCAGGATGCCGATCCGCGCACGGGTGAGATCCGCGGGCTCGCCCTCCAGATCTTCGACGTCGGCGACCCGACGGATCCGAAGCAGGTCCACAAGCACGTCTTCGAGGATCGCTGGGGCTACTCCGAGGCGCTCTGGGAGCACAAGGCGTTCACCTACTTCGACCATCTCGAGATGCTCGCCTTCCCCTACGTCGCCTGGGGCAACGACTGGAACGACTACCGGTCGAGCCTCGAGCTCTTCGACGTGAGCATCGAAGGCGGCATCGTTCCCCGGGGCTCCATCGACCACACCGCGCTCTTGGATCCCCTTTGCGGGGACCGGGCGTTCGACTGGGAGTGCCGCTACTACGGTATGCCGATCCGACGGGGTGTCTTCATCGAGGACTACATCTATTCGATCTCCTACGGCGGCATCCGGGTCCACGACACCCGGGATCTCGATGCCGGCGAGGTCGCGAGCTTCGGTTTCCCTCAGGACTGATCGCCGCTTCCTCTCCTCTCCTTTCCTCTCCCTCCACTCACACCTCCACCGAGAAGGCCCCGTCCGGTTCGTCCGGGCGGGGCCTTCGCCTTTGCCGGGCAGCCTGCCCTGGGAGGGCGCGCCAGGACCCCCGGCGGACGCGTCAGCGAGCGAGCCAGCCGTCGATGAGGGCGGCGACGCTGGGGAAGCGGGCCGCCTCTTGGTAGCTCGGGTAGTGGTCGAAGGCGTCGATGAGCACACCCTCGAGGCCGGCGCCTCGGGCCCCGTCGACATCGACCCGGGGGATGTCGCCGGCGTAGACGGCGCGCGCCGCCGGGACCCCGAGTCGCCGCAGGGCTTCTTCGAAGATGCGCGGGTCCGGCTTCGCGACCCCGACGACGCTGCTGTCCACCACCGTCTCGAAGAAGGGGCGGAGCCCTACTTCGGCCAGAAGGGCTTCCACCGTGCCCTCGGCGTTCGAGATCACCGCGAGTCGCATCCCCGCCTCCCGGGCCCGGGACAGAGCGTCGGGCAATCCCTCGGGAACCCGCCGCCACAGGTTGCGGCCCTCGTGGTGGGCGCGAAGCCGCCGGGTCGCCTCCGCCGCCCGGTGCTCCGGCAGGCCCCCCTCGACCAGCACGGTCTGGACATACAGGTGCCAGCCGGACTCGTGGTCGTGGCCCTGCTGGGCGACGAGCCCCTCGTAGCGCCGCTTCGCCTCGGCTTCCCCTGCGGCCAGTCGAGCCGCCTCCAGACCCTGGAAGCCCGCGTCCCGGAGCACGTCGACCACCCCTTCGTGATCGAAAAACACCAGGGTATTCCCCGCATCCAG
>DAPKRP010000229.1:0-1959 GCA_031800515.1 Polyangiaceae bacterium LLY-WYZ-14_1
GGGGGGCGTCGTCGTCGTCGTCGTCGTCGCCGACCATCATGCCGTCGTCGTCGTCGTCGTCCCCGACCATCATGTCGTCGTCATCGTCCCCTGCCATCATCACGTCGTCGTCGTCGTCGTCCCCCATCATCGGAGGATCGCCGCCGTCGTCGCCGCAACCCGAGCCCATCACCAGGCCCAGGGCCAGCAAGAGCACCGGGATGGCCCGCCAGCTCTCGCCGCGGGCTTCCTTCGCGTTCCGTTCTTGATTCGTCATGGTCCTTCGTTCCGTGCGCGCGCACCGCGCGCCTGTGAGGGAACGGCTCCCGGCGGCACGCGACGGTCGGATGACGGAACGAGCCGGCCTCCGGCCAGAGGCCGGACGACGGCGGTCCACGTGCACCCCACGCCCCGGGGGAGACGTTCTTCGGATCGCACGGCAGGTCTCCTGGCTCCCGGATCGTCCTCGGACGCGCCCCTTCCCGAATCGCTTCAGTGGGGGAGCTCGACCCCGAAGGGGCGAGCTCCATGCGCGTCGTCGTCCCCGGTCACAGTGGCGGGGGCCGCGCCGGTCTTCCACCGGCTTCCCTCTTCGGGTTCCCGAGGCGCCGGCGGAGGTGCCGATCCCGAGGAAACCCGTCGCGACCTGTGACGGTCGACCGTGCGTCCTGACCGCCTGGTGTCCCACGGACGTCGTCAACCGGCGGATGGCGATGACGGGGCCAGGCGGTCCGATTTGTCAGAGACGGTCGCGCCCGGGGGAGCGCGCCGGCCGCGTCCCGATGACGCGACGCCGCTGGTGTCGCCGGCGCGACCGGCGAAGTCAAGGACGACCCGCTGGTCCCGGAGACGGGCGCGGTCCGGTTTACCTGTCCTCAACGCCCTCTCATCAGGGCATCACGGCGCCCTGGACGGTGACCCGTTCGATGTACCAGTAGCCGTTCGTCGCCCGCTCGAGGACCACCTGCATCGGCAGGTCGCCGCTTTCCGTTTCGAGCCTCCCGCTCAGGGTGGCGTTCGGGTCATCGACCTGGATCCCGCTCCAGCGCACCGCCTCGTGCTGCCGCAGCGCCGGGACCTGGATCACCGCCTGCTCGAAGTCATCCAGGGTGTGGGTGTCCTGGTAGGCCCGATCCATCCGGCTCCGGGCGTCCTCGAGCTCGCCCTGCCGCAGGTCGTCGAAGAAGCCGTTCGCCATCCGCCGCGGGCCGGCGAACATCTGGTCGATGAAATAGTAGGCGGCGCCCCCGCAGCAGGCCGCGGACAGCAGCACCACCAGGCATCCGACCCCGACCCAGATCGCGATCTTTCGTCCGTCCGCCATGCCCGCTCCCCCGCGGCGTTACCGCGTCACCCGACCGAAGGCGATCCCCGTCTCGACGAGCCGGTCGCTCTCGGCGCCGCGCCACCCGTAGGCCCGGGGCGCGCCCTCGTCGTCCACCTCGAAGAGCATCGTTCCGAAGCCGAAGCCCGTCCGCTCGCCGTGAACCCGGACGTCGTCCTGGTGCGGGTAGGAGGTCGAGTCGGCGATCCGAACCAGCCAGCGGTTCTGGTCGACCGGCCGGGGGGGCCGGATGACGAAGCCGACGTGCCCGGTGTTCACGGTCTCCCATTCCGGGGGGAGGCGGAAGGCGAAGAGGTCCCCCGGCATCACGTCGGCCACCCGGGGGATCCGCTGCCAGCCCCGCCAGGCCCGATCCGAGGGAGAGCGGGCGATGGTGTCGTGGAAATGCTCGGCGGTGGGGCGCTCGGCGAACAGCCCCTGGTGAGCCACCGGCGCCTCCTGATCGAGGAGCCAGCTGGCCATCCCCGAGCAATCCCACCAGTAGAGTCCCTGCGCCCGCCGGATCTTCGTCTGGTGACGGTAGCGGTGGTTCCGACCGTCCCGAGCGATCCAGGCGATGCGGCGAAGGATGCGGTTGCCCGGGCTGTTGGCCGCGGTGCGGCGGAAGTTCAGGGGCTCCCCGTCGACGACCAGAC
>DAPKRP010000230.1:0-1878 GCA_031800515.1 Polyangiaceae bacterium LLY-WYZ-14_1
GTCGGGTTCCCGGACCGAACTTCCGGGCAGAGGTACTAGGCCGTGTCGGCGGCGAGCTCCTGGCCTTCGAAGAAGCGGATCGCGCTCTCGGTGGATGCGCCGAGGGCCTCGTTGACGAGGTTGGCGACGGCGTTGTCCGAGGACTTCAGGGCCTCGTAATAGCGTTGGCGCTCCGTCGCGTGGATGATCGCCGGCGGATATCCCGCCCGGAGCAGGATCAGGTTCATCAGCAGCCGGGCGACTTTGCCGCTGTGCTTCGGAAACGGGTAGATGTGGAGGAGCGTGTAGTGCGCCTTGGCGGCGAGGCGTACCGTATGCGTCGACCGCTTGGTCTCCGCCGAGTTCATCCACTGGATCAGCTGGCGCATGCGATAGCTGATCTTCTCGGGAGGCGAGATCTCGTGGAAGTACATCCGATGAAGCGGATTGTCCTTCCGGTACTTGGGGGCCCCCTTGCCTTCCACCTCGTCCGGGGCCAAGGCGCCGTAGATCTTCTTGATGACCTCGAGGTTGAGGGTCAGGCGTTTCCGCTCCGCCAGGTCCCTCACCAGGTCGATCGCCGCCTTGTTCTGGCGGACCTCGTCGTAGGCGGGCAGAAGCGAGGTGTCGCTGACCACCTGGTCGCTGAGCGCGGCGGCGAGCTCCGTCGGCCCGTGCACGGCCCCTTCCAGCGCCGAATCGTGGTGGACCCAGGAGAGGTCCAACCGTTCGCGGTAGTCCTGCACCGTCTCCGGGTCGGCTTCCGCGATGAGGACGTTCAGGCGACTGACCCGTTCTTCGATGGCGCCTTGGGGAACCTGGACCACGGTGTTGTCTCGGTGGGGAAAACGGTCTCGGTGCGAGGACCCCGGTCGTGGGGCCGGGCCACGGGTCGGCCCGGGGGGCCATCCAGGGCAGCGGGGGCTGGAGCCCGGGTCGGAGACCGCGGCCAGGCCCAAAACCGCTTCGATTCCGGGCCGGTAAGCTATCGCCTTGGCCCAGCTCCGTCAACCTCGGGGGTCTTGGACCCCGGGACCAGCGCCGCCCGAAGGGTCGCCTCGCTCGGGACCCCGGTCCAGGTGGCCGCGACGGTGCCATCCGGAGCGATGAGCACGACCAGGGGCAAGGCGCTGACCCGGTAGGCATCGAGCAGCTCCGGCGTGGCCTGCACCGACGGGTAGCCGGCGCCGAAGCGCCGATGGGCGTCCGCGAGGGCCGCGGAGCTGGCCCGGGGCTCCGCCGCCACCCCGAGCACGGTGAGCCCGGTCTCCCGCCGAAGCGCTTCGTCCTCCGAGAGCCTGGTCAGGATCGGTGCCAGCGCGGCGCAGGGCTGGCACCAGGTCGCCCAGAAATCCAGCAGCACCGGGCCCCCCCGCAGGGCGTCGAGGGCCACCCGGTCTCCCGTCGAGGCCCCCTCCCCGACCGCGATGGGCAGGGCGAACCGAGGCGCCGGGCGCCCGACCGCCAAGGTGCCGGCGCCGCGCCCCCCGGGGCCGGCGAGCCACCAGCCGCCGACGAGCGCAGCGGCCACCAACGTCACGGCGAGGGCGATGGCTCCCAGGGCCTCCCGGCGGCGGGCCCGGCTCGCGGTGGCCTCCGGCAGGGACGCTTCCGCCTCTGGCCTGTCTTCTGGGCCGTCCTGGGACATGTCAGCCATCCCTCCCGGGCAGTCGGATCCGCGCCTCCGTGCCGCCGCCGGGCCGGGGAAGAAAGACGATCTGCCCATCGTGCTCGAGGACGATCTTCTTCACGATCGCGAGTCCCAGCCCGGTGCCATCGACGCGCGTGGTGACGTAGGGGTCGAAGATCCGCTCCGCCAGGTCCGCCGGAATCCCAGGGCCGTCATCCACGACCCGCACCTCGGCACCCCGACCGCCCGGGCCGGCGGCGGCGCTGACG
>DAPKRP010000231.1:0-1574 GCA_031800515.1 Polyangiaceae bacterium LLY-WYZ-14_1
CCAGCCAGGGGGCGAGGTCCGTCAAAGCCCGGGCCGCCGTCGCCTCCCGCCGGGCTCGCTTCTGACGGATCCGCTTCCCCTCGAGGGGCGGGAACATGCTCCACAGGACGTTGGACGGCTGAAAGTCGTCGGAGGGGCGACGCAGGTGACGGATCAACGCACCGAGGGCGGTGGTGGCCGGCGGGAGCAGCCCGTCCGCCGGGGCACCGTCCGGGGCCGCCGGAGCGCCCGATGCCTCCCCGGCGAGCAGGATCCCGAGCACGAGGCCACACGCCGCGCTTTCCACGTACCCTTCGACCCCGGTGATCTGGCCAGCCAGGTGAACCCCGGGACGGGCGCGGAGGGCGAGGCGTTCGTCCAGGACCTCCGGCGCCCGCACGAAGGTGTTCCGATGCACGCTGCCCAGGCGGAGAAACTCGGCCCCCGCCATGCCCGGCAGGCTACGGAAGATCCGCTTTTGTTCCGGCCATTTCATGCGCGTCTGAAAGCCGACCATGTTGTAGGCGGAGGCTTCCTGGTCTTCCGCCCGTAGTTGGACCACGGCGAAGGGACGCTGACCGGTGCGGGGGTCGGTCAGACCGACGGGCTTGAGGGGCCCGTAGGCCAGCGTCAGGCGTCCCCGTTCCGCCATGACCTCCAGGGGAAGGCAGCCTTCGAAATAGCGGGGCTGTTCGAAGTCCTTCGGGGGGACCTTGTCGGCGGCGAGGACCGCGTCCCGGAAGGCGTCGTATTCGGCTTCCGTGAGGGGGACGTTCAAATAGTCGTCGGACCCCCCTTTGTCGTAGCGGGACTGGCGAAAAATGACGTCGAAATCCAGGCCGTCGCCGCTCACGATGGGCGCGATGGCATCGTAGTAGGCCACCCGTTCCCGACCGATGGTGCGCACGAGGTCGTCGGCCAGGGCTTCCCCGGTGAGGGGCCCGGTGGCGAGGACGACGGGACCCGGGGCATCGTCCGGGATGGCATCGACCACCCGGGCCTCGACGGTGATCCGGGGATGGGCCTGGATCCGTTCGGTCATCCGAGCGCTGAACCGCTCCCGGTCGACGGCGAAGGCGCCGCCGGCGGGCACCCGGGTCTCCGCCCCGACCGCCATGACGAGGGAGCCCGCCCGACGCATCTCTTCCTTGAGGAGACCGACGGCGTTCGAGAGGGCGTCCCCCCGGAAGGAGTTCGAGCAGACGAGCTCCGCGAGGCCGTCGCCGACCTGAGCCGGGGTGCGGCTGCCGGGCTTCTGTTCGATGAGACGCACGGGGACGCCGCGCTCGGCGAGCTGCCAGGCGCATTCCGTCCCGGCGAGACCGCCGCCGACGATGGTGACTGCTGCGGGCGGGGCTGGGGCGGCGCCCCACCCGTCTCGAGGCGCGTTCGGAAGGGCCATGGGGGCTACCCTTAGTACACCTCCCGGGGCGCGTCCGCCGCCCGGGCCCAGCGTCCTCCCTCCCGTTCTTCCGCCCGACCGGCTAGGGCGAGCAACAGAAGGGCCCGCTGGAGCCGGGGGGCGGGGAGGCCGAGGCGGGCGACCAGCTCGTCCGGGTGTCGGGGCCGTCGGGTGAGGACGGCGAGGACGGCGA
>DAPKRP010000232.1:0-2672 GCA_031800515.1 Polyangiaceae bacterium LLY-WYZ-14_1
CTGCGCCGACTGGTGGGCCTCCGCCCCTGTCGGAAGGGGGGCCTACGCCTCGAGGTCGAGCGGCTCCCCGGCCTGACCGTGGTGCACCACTACGGGCACGGGGGCTGCGGCATCACCCTGGCTCCGGGCTCCGCCGAGCTCGCCGCCGAGCTCGTCCAGGCGCAGGGGGGCGGCGGGGACCGGGAGCCCGTAGCGGTGCTCGGGGCGGGCGTGGTCGGCCTGGCCACCGCCGCCGCCCTCGGTCGGCGGGGCATTCCCGTCGAGGTGGTCGCCGACCGGGTGGGTCCTCGGGCGACGAGCGGTGTCGCCGGGGCGGTCTGGCTGCCGACGGGGATCGACTTTCCCGACGATCCCGGGGCTCGGGGCCTGCTGAACGAAGCGCTCCGCCGGTCCGGCGACCTCTTCGCCGACCCCGTGCATCGCCGAGCCTGGGGCGTGAGGCGGATGCCCGTCTACGAGCCCGCCGACTTCGCCTCCCCAGCGGCGTACTTCGAGTCCGGCGTCCTCCGCCCACCGAGCCCGGTGCCGGACCCGCCTCCCCTGCCGGTCCTCGCCGGGGGTCGGTGCTTCACCACGGACCTGGTGGAGACCCCCCGGATGCTCGATGCCCTGGCCGCCGAGGTCCGGGGGCAGGGGGCGCGGTTTCGGCGGGCCGAGCTGCGCTCCCTCCGGGATGTGCGCGCCCTCGGCTTCCGCCGGGTGGTCCACTGTCTCGGGCTCGGTGCCCGCACCGTCTTCGACGACGAGGACGTCTTTCCCGCCCGGGGCTTGCTCCTGCACCTTCCCCCGGAGCCCTTGGGCTGGATCTTCCACGCCGGCTACAGCTACGTCTTTCCCCGGGCCGACGCGCTGGTGCTCGGGGGGTCCTTCGAGCCCGAGGTCGACGACCTCGAACCGCCGGACGCCGCGTTCGACCGCATCCTGGACGATCTCCGGGGTTGGTTGGTCCCGTCTTGACCGTTCCCGAGCGGTCCCCCACCGTCGCCCATCATGGCCGATACCGTCTCGAGCGAGCTCTTCGCCCGCGCCCAGAAGCTCATGCCCGGCGGGGTCAACTCGCCGGTCCGCGCCTTTCGCTCCGTCGGGGGCGACCCGGTCTTCATCAAGGAAGCGAAAGGCGCCTGGCTGACCGGCGCCGACGGCGCGCGGTACGTCGACTACATCGGCTCCTGGGGCCCCATGATCCTGGGCCACGCGGACCCGGACGTCCTCGCCGCGGTCACGGAAGCCGCCGCCCGAGGGACCAGCTACGGGGCCCCGACGGAGGCCGAGGTCGAGATGGCCGAGCTCCTCGCCGAGCTGGTGCCCAGCATCGAGATGTCCCGGCTGACCTCGAGCGGGACCGAGGCGGTGATGGGGGCCATCCGGGTCGCCCGGGGCTTCACCGGTCGCGACCTCATCGTCAAGTGCGTCGGTGGCTATCACGGGGGCGCCGACTACCTGCTGGTCAAGGCGGGGAGCGGGCTCGCCACCTTCGGGGTTCCGGATAGCGGCGGCGTCCCCGAGTCCATCGCCCAGACCACCGGTCTGCTCCGCTACAACGATCTCGACGCCGCCCAGGCGCTCTTCCGGGAGCGGGGAGACGAGATCGCCGCCGTCGTCGTCGAGCCCATCGCCGGGAACATGGGCTGCGTGCCGCCGGCGGATGGCTGGCTCGCCGGCCTCCTGGAGCTCTGCCACGACCACGGAGCGCTCCTGGTCTTCGACGAGGTGATGACCGGATTCCGGGTGGCCCTCGGCGGTGCCCAGGAACGCTATGGGGTGACGCCGGACCTGACCGCTCTGGCCAAGGTGGCGGGGGGCGGCCTACCGCTGGGGGCCTACGGGGGACGCCGGGAGATCATGGAGCGCATCGCCCCCGTCGGACCGGTCTATCAGGCGGGTACCCTCAGCGGGAATCCCGTGGCCGTCGCCGCCGGCCTCACCACCCTCCGGAAGCTTCGCGCTCCGGGGGTCTATGACCGGCTCGAGTCCATCGGTGCCCGGCTCGAGGCCGCGATCCGCGGGTCCCTCGAGGGCCTCGATCGCCCCTGGGTGGTGCAGCGGGTCGGGGCGATGGCCACCCTGTTCTTCCACGAAGGCCCGGTGGTCAGCTGGGACCAGGCGTCCGCCAGCGACACGGCGGCCTTCGGACGCTGGCACCATGCGCTCCTCGCCCACGGCGTCTACTGGCCGCCCTCCCAGTTCGAGGCGGCCTTCCCCTCCCTGGCCCACGACGACGACGCCTTCGCCCGAACCGAGGAAGCCCTCGGGGCCGCGCGCAAGGCCATCTAAGTTATCGATATCGCTTGGTTCGCGTCGTTTCGTCGGGACCCGCCGCCGGTCTTGACCCCCCGGAACCCCCATGGTAGGCCCGCCGCCGATTCGGCCTCGGAGGTCGTTCCGGACGACGGCGTTGCCGGTCGCCCGGCGGGTGACCACGACCCCCCCGAGGTCCGGCGGTTGACATGATGGAGGCGGCGAACCGACGCCCCGGCTTCCCGGAGCGTCGGCGGAACAGGTCCGGGATGAGGTGGCTCGACCCGCAGCAGATGCGGATCCTCGGCCGGGTGACCGGGTTCGCCGCCGAGCTGGTGGCGGCGACCGTGATCGGCTATCTGGGCGGCGACTGGCTCGACCGCCGGCTCGGCGTCCGAGGCCTCGCCTGGGTCGGCCTCGTCCTCGGGCTCGTC
>DAPKRP010000233.1:0-3481 GCA_031800515.1 Polyangiaceae bacterium LLY-WYZ-14_1
GAGAGGGGGACTCCGGGTCCGGCGACGGGGGGAGCACCGTCGACCCGTCGACCCGGGGTGCCTCGCTACGGCGGCTCATCGTGAGCGGCCAAACGGACGGGGGTGGTTTTCTTTCGCCCCCTGGCCCGACGCTTGCTGTCCAAGGTAGGGGCGGCGCGCCTTCATCCGACCACAGGGGTAGCTGGCGTAGTCAAGGGTGCCTCGGGGCTCCGCTCCCCGGAGGCGCGGCCCGGCGGCGCCAGTAGCCGAGGTGCGCGAGGGAGGCGCCGAGCACGCTTCCCACGGCGTCCGCCAGGGCGTCCAGTGCGTCCGACGAGCGCGAGGGGACGAAGGACTGGTGCACCTCGTCGACGACCCCGTAGCCGGCGGCGACGAGGATGGCGACGAGCCAGGTGCGCCGGGTTCCTCGCCGCCGGGGCGGCACCGACCCGTTGGCCCCGACGCTGGTCAGCAGGGCCAGGACGGCGTAGCCCACCGCGTGAAAGAGCTTGTCCCCGAAGTCGAAGGTGGGCGCGATGCGCTCGGGCACGGGCCCCGAGGACACGGTCCAGATCGCCACCATCGCGAGCCCCGCCGGGGTCCACGCGAGGAGGCCGCGAAGGAGGGGGCTCACGACGGGTGGCGAGGGCCTGGACCCGAGCGGGAATCCCGGGAGGCTCGCCTCGTTCCCACCAGCGGCAGGTGGCGGCGGTCTCCCGGGCCGGTCGCCGGCAGCCCGGCGGGTTCCGGGCCCAGGGGACCGGGGGCGAAGGGGGGAAGGACCACGACGTCGACCCGGGCCCGCAGGCTGTGGGCGAAGGCGTCGGTCACCCGGGCTTCCACCAGGGCCCCGGTGAGGTCCCGGAAGCCTTCCTCGCCGCTCTGCTCCCCCATTCCGGGATCGAGGTGCACGATCTCGTGGCGTTCGCTGCGACCCGTGAAGCGGCTCGGATCGGCCCGGTTCGGGCCTTCGACCAGGACCTCGACCCGCTGCCCCCGAAGGGAGGCCAGGTGGGCCTGCTGTTGGTCCGCCACCAGCGCGAACAGGCGGGCGAGCCGTTCGTCCTTGACCGCTTCCGGCACCGGGTCCCGGCCGTCGAGGATCTCCGCCGGGGTGAAGGGCCGAGGGGAATATTTGAAGCAGAACGCCGCCACGAAGCCGGCCCGGCGGACCAGGTCCAGGGTGGCGGTGAAGTCCGCTTCCGTCTCCCCCGGGAAGCCGACGATGAGGTCCGTCGACAGGGTCAAGCCGGGCACCGCCGCCCGGAGCCGGTCCACCCGCCGCAGGTAGTCGTCGGCGGTGTACCGCCGGGACATCCGGCGCAGCACCCGGTCGGAGCCGGATTGGGCGGGAAGGTGAAGATGCCGGGGCAGGACCGGCAGCTCGGCGTGGGCGGCGACCAAGGCTTCGGTCAGATGCCGTGGATGCGGCGAGGTGTATCGGAGCCGACGCAGGGCCGGTACCTCTCGAGCGATGCGGCGCAGCAGGTCGGGAAATCGGGACTGGGCCCCAGGGCCGTCCTCCGGCGGATGCCAGGAGTTGACCGTCTGGCCGAGCAGGGTGATCTCCCGGACGCCGCCGTCCACCAGCCGAGCGATCTCGTCGACGACCTCGTCCGCCGGGCGATAGCGTTCCGGGCCGCGGGTCGTCGGAACGATGCAGAAGGTGCAGCGCTCGTCACAGCCTTTCATCGTCGTGACGAAGGCGCTCACCTCGGGCCGGTCCGGGTGGGGCCGGGCGACCAGGAACTCCGGGGCGTCTAGGTCGAACACCGTTCGCGCCCGCGGAGGCGCGCCGGCGCGGGCGTCGTCCACCAGGCGGGGGAGCTCCGGGATGTTGTCGGGACCGATCACCAGGTCGACGTGCCTCGCCCGACCGAGGAGCCGTTCCCCCTCCTGCTGGGCCACGCAGCCGGCGACCGCGAGCACCGCGGACCGGTGGCTTTCCTTCCACGGTCGCAGGGTGCCGAGCAGGCTCATCAGCTTGTGCTCGGCCTTTTCCCGGACGCTGCAGGTGTTGACCACGACGAGGTCGGCGGCGGCGGGCTCGTCCGCCGGCCGGTAGCCATGGCTGCGCAGCACCTCCTCGATCCGACGGGAATCGTGGACGTTCATCTGGCAGCCGTGGGTCTGCACCAGGTAGCGAAGGGAGGTGCCCATGAGGACGGGCGAGCCTAGCAGGCGGTCGATGGAGGCTCACCCGGAGACCCCGCGCCCCCTACGCGCGCCCCCGGGAGCTCCGGCATCGCCTCGGGCTACCGCCGGGGGGCGGAAGGCGCCGGGACCGGTGGCGTGGACGGGGGCCGCAGGGAGGTCGGATGGGCCACCCGCTCCCGCGCTTCCAGCATGGCGTCGGCGAGCTCGTAGGCCACGGCGGCCAATCGGTCTCGGCGAGCCCGGGCGTCGTCCAGATCTCGGGTCTTCGCGAGCAGGGCCTGAAGCGCCCCGGCGGCCATCTCGTCCCGCAGCTGATGGTGTCGTTCTTCTCGAAGCATCGTGTCTCCCCCCTGGAGGACCGGCCGCCGACCCTCGGCGACCGTCCCCGCGACGCGCTGTGGCACGCAGGTGACAAGGACGGTGACACGAGGGGGCGAGGCCGGGGGTCGCGCGCGCCCGCCGACACGGGGAAGTAACCGAAACCTAAAGAATTTTCGACTTCAGCCGGAATTCGGGCCGGCGAGGGCTCGGCGGGCGTGCCAGACGGGGGCGTAGAGACCGAGGGCTCCGGCGAGGAGCGCCGCGGGGCCGAACCAGGGGTGGCGGAAGATGAGCAGCGCCATGGCGGCGAACTGAAGCACCGTGGTCGCCTTGCCGGGCCAACCTGCGGTGAAGTCGTACCCCCTCCCGGTCCAGGGGCCGGCCAGGGCTTCCCGCCCGACCAGGAGGACGAGCACCAGCCCCTCCCGGGCGAGCAGCGCGGCGACCAGGGACAGCGGTGGGTCCAGCCGAATCGTCAGGGCCGCGACGGCGGAGACGACGAACACCTTGTCGCAGACCGGGTCGAGCCAGGCGCCCACATCGGTGCCGGCGGCGAGGACCCGGGGGTCACCGGTGCGCTCCCAGCGCCAGCGGCGGACCCGGCGGGCGAACCAGCCATCGAGCACGTCGCTGCCCCCGGCGGCGAGGAGCACCGCGAGGGCCCAGCCCGGATCCGTCGCCGCCCACCAGATCGCCACCGCCAGGGGGAGCCGCACCAGGGTGAGCAGGTTCGGGAGGGAGAACACCCCTTCGATGGCGAGATCCCCGCGCCGGATGCGGATCCTTTTCCTCGCCGAGGCCTCGGACGGCTCGCCCACCTCGAAGGGCTACCACCTCTCCCGGGGGGGCCGCCCGCCCTCCCGGCAAGGACGCCGGGCAGACGCAACGCCTCAGAGGGTCGGTCGAAATAACCGACCGAGCCGCGGAGCCGAGGCGGCGTCGGCTGCAAGGCGCGGCGACGAGGAATATCTGAAGGATATTTCGAGGAGCCGGAACGCCGCAGACGGCGTCGGATCGGCTTCGC
>DAPKRP010000234.1:0-11777 GCA_031800515.1 Polyangiaceae bacterium LLY-WYZ-14_1
GGTGAACATCGGAGCTCCTCTGTGGCAGGCTTGCCCGGGGCGGCGGCACACCGCCGGTCCGAGGTCGCCATCTCTTGTTCCTTCGGCGTAGGCTCCGAGCCGGGAGACGTTACGCAGCCGGGGAAACCCAACCAGCCCTCCCTCAAGGAAGCCGACGGACGCCGATGGTGCGTGCCTGCAGCACATCGAGGCCGCTGGCGCAGAGGTGAACGGCCGAGACGACGTGACGCCGGATCAATCGAAAGACGATCTTCGGGGGCAGATCGAGGCCCTCCACGCCCTGCAACGGGCGCTGGGCACGCCCGGGGAGGGGCACCATGGCGTGCTCTCCCGGTTGGCGCAGATGGCCCGGCGGGCCCTCGACGTCGACCGGGTCTCCGTCTGGCGCCTGGTCGACGAGGGCCAGGCCCTCGAGCTCGAAACCTCCGCCGCCGAGACCGGTGACGGTGACCCCGAAGACGCTGACAGCGACAAGCGCCCTGGCGCCCGCGACCCCGCCGCTCTGACTCGGCGGATCCACCGGTCCGAGGCGCCGGGCTACTTCCGTTCCCTGGACGGCGACCGGGCGCTCGCCATCGACGACGTCACCACCGACCCCCGGACCCGGGAGCTGGCCCGCTCCTATTTCGCCGAGGCGGAGGTCCGGGCCACCCTCGACGTGCCGATCCTCGGGCCCTCGGGCTGCCTTGGCGTCATCTGCCACGAGGACGCGGTCCCCCGGGCCTGGACCCTGGCGGACGAAGCGCTGGGTACGGCGGTCGCTGATTTCGCGGCGACCATCCTGGCGGCGGAAGGACAGCTCGCCGCCGAGCAGCGGCTTCGGGCGCGGGAAGAGCAGCTCGCCCATGCCCTCGCCGCCGCCCGGATGGGGGTCTGGGAGTTGAACCTCGAACAGGACAAGGTCGTCTGGTCCGACGAGGTGGGTCCGATGGTCGGCCGGGCGCGGGGCTGGTCCCCGGATTTCCCGAGCTACCTCGAGATGGTGCACCCGGATGACCGGGGCCAGCTCGAACACGATATCGCCCGGGCGGTGAGCGGGCCCCCCGGCGCCTACCTCACCCGGCACCGCGTGCGCCACGTCGACGGCAGCTACCGGTGGCTCGAAGGGCGGGGGCAGGTGGCCTTCGACGCTTCGGGGCATCCCACCTCCCTCCTGGGCACCGTCGCCGACGTCGAGCACCTCCGCCGCCTGGAGGAAGAGCTCCGGCACGCCCAGAAGATGGAGGGCATCGGACGGCTCGCCGGTGGGATCGCCCACGACTTCAACAACCTGCTCACCGCCGCCGGCTTTTCCCTGAGCGAGCTGTCGAAGAATCTCCTACCGGAGTCCCGCGCGGCCCGACATGCCCGGGACGTCGAAGACGCCCTCGCCCGCGCCGCTCAGCTGACCAGCCAGCTCCTCGCCTTCGCCCGCAAGCAGCCCCGTCGTCCCCAGACCGTCGACCTCGGGGCCGCCGTCCAACGGGCGGCCAGCCTGCTCCGGCGGGTCATCGGTGAGGACGTCGCCCTCGACCTCGAGCTCCCGAAAGGGCCCGGGCCCTGGGTACGCATCGACCCAGGACAGCTCGAGCAGGTGCTGGTGAACCTCGCCGTCAACGCCCGGGACGCCATGCCCCGGGGGGGACGGCTCCTGGTCCGGATGAAGGGACGCGGCGGAACCGCCGACGCCTCCGCCCCCGGAGCCGGGGTGCTCGCCGAGGTCGAGGTGGTCGACGACGGGGTGGGCATCGCCCCGGACCTTCTGCCCAAGGTCCGGGAACCTTTCTTCACCACGAAGCCCGCGGGCGCCGGTACCGGCCTCGGCCTCTCCACCTGCGTGGACATCGTCCGGGAGGCGGGAGGCGAGCTCGACCTGGAGAGCGTGGTGGGCGAGGGCACCACGGTCCGCGTTCGTCTGCCCCGGGTGGGGGCCGCCGGAGCCACGCCGGTGCCGACGCCGGGGCGCCCGGCGCCGGAAGAAGACGGCACCGGCGCCGGCCGACGGGTGTTGCTGGTGGAAGACGAGCAGCTCATCCGCCGGGCGGTGGTCCGGACCTTGGAGCGGGCGGGCTACGAGGTGCTCGCCGCCGACTGCGGGGAGACGGCCCTCGAGCTCGCGGAGGCGGAGGCTCCGGGGTCCATCGCGATCATCGTCTCCGACGTCGTCCTCCCCGGCCTCCGGGGCAAGCCCCTCGTCGACGCCCTTCGGGCGAGGCATCCGGACGCGGCGGTCCTCTTCGTCTCCGGCTACGCGGACGACGTCGCCCGGCGGGAGCTCGGAAGCCAGGACGTGGAGTTCCTGGCCAAGCCCTTCGGGCCGAGGGACCTCACCAAGAAGCTCTCCGGGCTCCTCGGCTGACGCCGGCGCCGCCGGTTCCCGCCGGATCGGTCGACGCCCTCCGAGGGACGGGGCATAGCTGCCGGCCATGGACCCATCGGCCCCGGCCCCTGCCTCGGACCCGACCGCCGCGCAGGTCGACCTCGACGAGGCCCGGATGGGGCTCTCCGTCTGCCGGCGCGTCCTCGAAGCGCGGGCCACCCTGCGGGTGAGCGACGCGGTCCGGGCACGGCTGGCGGCGTCCCGAGAGGCGGTGGATGCCATCGTCCGCCGAGACGAGGTGGTCTACGGGGTCAACACGGGCTTCGGGCTCCTGGCGAGCACCCGCATCGGCCCGGACCAGCTGACCGCGCTGCAGCGCAACCTGGTGCTGAGCCACGCCGTCGGCACGGGCCCTCCTCTCCCCGACCCGGTGGTGCGGCTCGTGCTCGTGCTCAAGGCCCGGAGCCTCTCCGCGGGGTATTCCGGGGTGCGGCCAGCGCTCGTCGACGCCCTCGGGGCGCTGCTCGCCGCGGACGTCCTGCCGGTCATCCCGGCCCAGGGTTCCGTGGGTGCCTCCGGGGACCTGGCGCCCCTCGCCCATCTGGCGGCAGCCCTCCTCGGCGTGGGGGAGGTCCGCCAGGCCGGCGACACCCTGCCGGCGACCGATGGTCTCTCCCGGGCGGGGCTCGCGCCCCTGGGCGACCTCCGGCCGAAGGAGGGGCTCGCCCTGTTGAACGGGACCCAGGTGTCGACCGCCCTCGCGATCTGGGGGTTGCTCGGTCTGGAGGACGCCTTCGCCGCGGCGACGCTAGCCGGCGCGATGAGCGTCGACGCCGCCCGGGGAAGCGACGTCCCCTTCGACCCGCGCATCCACGCGGCCCGGGGCCAGCCGGGGCAGATCCGCATGGCCGGCCTCTACCGAACGCTGCTCGATGGGAGTGCGATCCGAGAAAGCCACCGCCGGGGCCACGAAGACGTCGTCCAGGACCCCTACAGCCTGCGCTGCCAGCCCCAGGTGATGGGGGCCTGCCTGGACGCCATGCGGCACGCCGCCCGGATCCTGACGATCGAGGCGAACGCTGCCACGGACAACCCCCTGGTCTTTCCGGAGGACGGGGAGGTGCTCTCCGGCGGGAACTTCCACGCCGAGCCCGTCGCCCTGGCCGCCGACCTGCTGGCGATCGCGGCGAGCGAGGTCGGTTCCCTCTCGGAGCGGAGGACGGCGCTTCTGATGGACCCCCACCTGAGCCGACTGCCCGCGTTTTTGGTGCGAGAGGGAGGCGTCAACAGCGGGTTCATGATCGCCCACGTCACCGCCGCGGCGCTGGCGGCGGAGAACCAGCATCTGGCCCATCCAGCGGGGGTGGATAGCCGGCCGACCTCCGGGAACCAGGAAGACCACGTATCGATGGCCACCCACGCCGCCCGCCGGCTAGGCACCATGTCGGACAACCTGACCGGCATCGTCGCCGTGGAGCTCCTCGCCGCCGCCCAGGGCGTCGACTTCCACGCGCCCCTCGAGACGGCACCCGTGCTCCAGGAGGTCCACCGAGCGATCCGCAGCCGGGTCACCCACTGGGAGGCGGACCGATTCTTCGCCCCGGACCTCGCCGCCGCCCGCGACCTGGTGGCCGGTGGATGGTGCCGGCGGCATCTCCGGGTCGCCTTCCTCGACGAGCCGGAGGACGCTACCGGCCTGGACGACGACCCCCCGGCGAGCTGACGGACCCGCCGCCAGAGCTCCGTTACATCCGGTCGAGCGCTTCGTCGAGGCGGTCGTCGTAGGGGTCCCGGGTCGGTGCCGACCCGGTGGGGGCGGGGGACGCGGGAGCGTCGACGGACGGCGGGCCGTCCCCGCCTGGCGTGTCGGTCTGGCCTCCGCGCCGGACGAGACGCCAGGCGCCGAGCCCGAGGGCGACCAGGCTGAGCAGACCGATGGCGACGAAGAGGGGCCACACCCCGCCGGGGCTCTGCCGCAGGTCGAACCCCGGCGCCCGCGCCTGCAGCCGTTCCCGGATGGCCGTGGCATCGAGCCCCTGGGCGGTCCAGTCCCGAATATCGGCCCGCCATTCCGCCGCCCCCGGGCTCGGGCAGGCTTCCAAGGTCTTTCCCGGGCAGAAGGGGCTGGCGGTGCGGCTGATGATGCCGGCCGCCCTCCGATCCGCCTGTTCCGGATCGACGGTTCGCGGGGGTGTCCCGGACCCGTCGTCGGCGGCGCCATCGACGTCCGCCGCGACCTCTGAAACCGGCATCGCCGCCCCCGCCGCGAGGACCAGGAACACGACGTGGAGCGCCTTCCGAGGGCGTTCGGCGGGGCGGAGGGTCGAGGACTTCATGCCGGTCCAACCTAAGACCCCTCGGCCGATCGTCCACGGGACCGGGATTCAGGGCGCGTCGAGGTGCTCCAGGATCTCTCGAATCCTGCGGACGAAGCGACCGTCGAAGAACCATCGGCGCCAGGCCCGAAAGGCGGCCTTCGCCATCTCCTGGGACGTCTGGGGATGGGCCCAGACGTAGCGAACCCGCTCGACGAGGTCCGAGCCGTCCCAGCGCACCGGGAGGTAGGTGTCCCAGGCGCGATAGACGTCGGGCTCGGTCCGCAGGTGGCTCATGTCCGGCTTCACCAGCACCGCGCCCACGGCGATGCTCCGAAAGTCCCGGTCCGTGATCTCCCCCCAACCATAAGGGCTGACGCTGACCCGCGCGTGCCGGAGCTCTCGCTGGAACTGGCTCAGAGGCACCCGCGCTTCCGTCCCGATCCCCCGCACCACCCCCGGCTGCCCTGCCAGGTGCGCCAGGGCGTCGAAGAGCCGCCGACGGTGGGTGGTGTACCAATGGTCGCCGTCGACGGTGGACGCCCGAAACTGGAGACCGACCTCCCGCCGTTCCCAGGGCACCCAGGGCCGGACGGCGCCGGTCAGGGCTTGGTTGATCATCTTCGGAGCACAGCCGAGATTCCAGCCGAGCCAGAGCCGATCGTCGTATTCCTCGGGGAGGACCGAGCCGAAGTGCTCCGGGTCCGGCGCCGCCGACCCCAGCCGCTGCCGGGATTCGAAGTCCGCCAGGCGGTGCCCCCCGACCCAGGACCGTCGGTAGTCGCCGTAGTCCCGATAGACCTGCTTCCTGAGGTACAGGTCGACGTGGGGGAGAACGCCGAAGAACGGCGTCGTCGCCTGGTCGAAGGTGTCGAGGTAGACCAGGCGGGACCGGGCCGGGCTCCGGGCCAGCTCGGCGAACGCGGCGGCGGTGTCCTCCGGCGTCGCCTTCCAGGTCGTCGAGATGAAGGCGACGTCCGCCGGGTGCTCCGTCAGGATCCCCGAGAGGTCTGCGAGCCCCCGACCCCGAACGATCTCGACGGTCGCCCCGAGGGTGACCCGGAGGCCAGCCTGGAAGGTGCGGAACGGACCGATGGTCCAATCCACCACGTCGTCCCCGTCTTGAGCGACGATGAGCAGGCGGGTCATGCGGCGCGAACCCTCCGGAGGGGGACGTGCCATCCCCCCGACCAGCGGCGCGATGCCTAGCACGACGCTCCGCTCGGGGGCTAGTACCCCTACCCGGAAGTTGGGTCCGGGAACCCGGCGCGGACCGGGCGTCGGTCGCAGGGCGCGGCGACGAGGAAGGGCTGAACCCCCTTTCCGAGGAGGCGCAACGCCGCGAGCGGCGTTCGGGACCGGCGCAAACCCGGTTCGAACCTCCGGGCAGGGGTACGAGGGAGTGTCTTCGAAGCCTGGCGAAGCCGGGGATGATCAGGACGGGGTGAGCCCCCGCTCGTTCAGGTGGACCCAGCGGGCCAGGTCCGCGAGGTGCACCAGACCGCGGAAGCGCTGCTGGGGGTCGGCGACGGCGACCTGGTCCGAGCCCTTGGACCGGCTGATGAGGTCCAGCGTTCGGCGCGCCGAGTCCGTAGGAGCCACCGTCGGGATGCGGTCGACGGGCACCATCACCGTCGACACGGGGGTCTCCGCCCAGCGGTCCTTGTCCACCGCTCGAGCCCGCTCGCCGCCCACGAGCCCCTTGAGCGTGCCGTCTTCTCCGACCACCGGGAACACCCCCTGGTCCGTGGCCAGGACGTAGTCGTCGACGAATCGGTCCAAGGTCAGGTCCGGCGGTACCTGGTGCAGCCGAGACCGCATCACGTCTTCGACCTCGACCCCATCGAGGGCCTGCTTGAAGACGAGCTGGCGGTAGCTGGCCTTCGCGGCGGAGGTGAGGAACCAGCCGATGAGGATGAGCCAGAGGCCCTGGCCCAGCCCGCCGCCGAGGACGAGGGTGACGCCAAAGGCGATGAGGGCGATGCCGAACCCCTGTCCGATCCGGGACGCCCAGCGCGTCGCCTTCCGAAGGCTGCCCGTCGCCTTCCACAAGCCGGCCCGGAGCACCCGGCCCCCGTCCAGGGGAAAGCCGGGGATCAGGTTGAACAGGGCGAGGAGGATGTTGATCGAGCCCAGCCAGACCAGCAGCGTGGCGAAGGGACCCAGCGACTGAACGACCTGCTGGGGTTGGTCCGACGCCCCCGGCACCCCTGCCGCGCTGGCGCCGAGGGAGGCGCCCACCAGGCAGACCACGCCGATGGCCGCGCTGGTCAGGGGACCGACGATGGTCATGGCGAACTCGGCGCCGGGGGTCCGCGCCTCGTCCTCCATCTGCGCCATGCCGCCGAACATGAACAAGGTGATGCGGCGCACCGTGATCCCCTTCGCGCGACCGACCAGGGCATGGCTGAGCTCGTGGACGAGGATCGAAGCGAAGAAGGCCAGCGCCGCCACCGTCGCCACCCCCCAGGTCACGCCGACGGACCAGTCCGGGTGCCACTGGGGGAACACGCCGGCGCCGAGGTTCACCAGGACCAGGGCGAAGATGAGGAGCAGGCTCCAGTCGATGATGATCTCGATCCCGGAGATCGCGCCGAGGCGGAAGCCACCGAGGGGGCCGCGGCGGACGCGCTCTTCCCCGTCGGAGCCGCCGTCGCCACCCCGTGCCCGAGGGTCGGTTTCGGGCCGGTCCTGGGTCGCGTTTCCGGTCATGTGCGCGTGGTCGGTGGTTGCCATCTCGACGTGGTCCCTGGCCGCGACGACCCCCGCGTCAATCTCCCCCCTGGTCGGGACGCCGGCTTCCGAGGTCCGGTGTTCGGAGCCGGGCGGGCCGGGATAACGGTGAGGACCCGGCGACGCTCGCGGGCGTCCGGGCTCACCGCGGGGTCACCGTCACCCCCTCGGCGACCCGGTCGCTCGGATAGAGGACGACCCGCTCCCCGGGGCGGAGGCCGGAGGTGAGCTCGACCGCCTGCTCCCCCCGGTGACCGACGTCGACGGGCCGCCGGGACACGGTGCCGTCGCCGTCGCCGACGACGTACACCGCCCAGCTTCCCTCGTGGCGGAAGACGGAGCTCGAAGGGACCTGGAGGACCTCGTCGCCTTCCCAGAGTCGGATCTCCGCTTCCACCCGGTAGCCGTCGCCGAGGGATGCCCAGCGTTCCCGGGGCGCATCGAGGTCGATGAGCACGTTGACCCGCTGCTCCTCGACCCCGAGGGCGGAGACCCGGGTGAAGGCGGAGGGCTCCACCCGGCGGACGTGGGCCGCTATGGCGCCGTCGCCGCCCCAGTTCACGATGGCGACGGGGGCGCCCGGGGCGATGTCGACGGCATCGGTGGTCAACACGTCCACCACCACCTCGAGCCGGCCGGGGTCGCCGAGCTCGAGGATCGGGGCGCCGGCCTGGACGACGCCCTCGCTCTCCTGGTGGACCTCGAGGACGACCCCGTCGACGGGGGAGGTGATCTCGAGGGACTCGGCGCCCTCGCCGCCGGCCCGGCCCGCGCCGAGGGCGGCCTGAGCCATGGCGACCTCGTGGCCGGCCACCCGGGCGCCGAAGCGGGCGGAGGCGAGCTCCTCCCGGGCGGAGCGCTCGGCGAGCTCCGCCCGTTCGAGGGCGGCAGGGCTCGTCGCCCCGCGCTCCCCGAGGCGCCGCTGGCGAGCCGCCTCGGAAGCGGCCATGGACAGGGAGGCTTCGGCCCGGGCGATGGCGGCCCGGGACTGGCGCGCCGCCGCCTGGGCCTGGGCGACCCGCGCTTCGGCGCCGGCGCGGCTCCGGGCGTCCAGCAGGGGAGAGGGCAGCGGCACGATGCGGGCGAGCACCTGGCCCTGCGCGACCCGATCCCCGGCGGCGAGCTCGAGGCGGCCGAGATTGCCGGTCACCGGCGCGGACATCTCGAAGCGATCCGCCACCCGGGTCCTGCCGTCTTCCCGCACCGCGACGACGAGGGGACCGCGGCGGGCCGTCCCGAGGTCGACGGGGACGGGCTTCGGCAGGTAGGCGTAGACCACCCCGACCAGCACCAGGATGGCGACGATGGCCCCGAGGGCTCTGCGGACGATCTTGCTCACGATGGATTCACCTGAACGGCGCAGCGCGCCGACGACGAGGACGCCAGGCCCGGAAGCCGGCCGAGGCGCCCATGGTCATTCCCGCGTCTTCAGCACCCCGATGAGGTCCAGACGGTCGAGCCGACGCCGGAGCAGCAGGGCGCTCAGCACCGCCGAGGCGACGGCGACGAGGGAGGCCGTCGTGTAGGTCGCCGCGCTGGTCACCACCGGGAAGCGGTATTGCTCCGGGTCGACGGTCTGGGCGATGAGCACGGTCCACCAGAGCCCCACCCCGAGCCCGATGGGAATGGCGAGCACCACCTGGAGCGCGATCTCCCCGAGGAGGATGCCGGCGATCTCCCCCCGGGTGTAGCCGAGGACCCGGAGGCTCGCGAGGTCCCGGCTGCGCGTCGACAGCGCGATGCGGGCGTTGTTGTAGATCACCCCGACGGCGATGGTCCCGGCGAAGAAGGTCAGGATGAGGCTCATCGCGAGGAGCGTCGTGCCCGTCTGCTCCTGGAAGCGCTCGATGAGGCTCATCCGGCGGGTCACCCCCTGGACCCCGGGCATCGCCTTGAGACGCCGGCGCACGTCGTCCATCGCCTCCTCGTCGACCCGTAGCAGCACGCTCGAGACCAGAGGCTCCTGCCCGAGGAGCGCGCTCACCACGGGGAGCCGGGCATGCCCCTGCATCCCGACCATCTCGTCGACGGTGCCGGCGACGGAGGTGCGGACGACGCGGCGCTCCCCTTCGAGCACCTCGACGGTGACCGCGTCTCCCACCCGGAGGCCGAGCACCTGGGCCAGCATGTCGGTGAGCACCACGCCGCCGGCGGGCAGGTCGATGGGCCGTCCGTCCCCGTCGAGGACCCGGCGAAGCTCGCCCTCCGGCGGGTAGCCGGTGAGCACGGTCTCCCGGTCCCGGGGGCCGTGGCGGAAGCGAACCGGCACCTGTCGGATCCCCTCCGCCCGCCGCACCCCGGGGAGGCTGGCCAGGCTCCGGACCACCCGTTCCGGCATCGCCCCGTCGAGGCCGACGGCGAGGTCCTCCCGCATCGTCCCCCGGAAGACGACGTCGATGAGGTGGGGCAGGGCGTCGGAGGAGAAGCGGCCGACGACCATGATCGCGATCGCCATCGCGATGCCGATGCTGGAGATGGCCGTCCGCAGGGGACGGCGGCCGACCTCCCGGACCACCATCCGGGCGGCGGGGCCGAACAGGCGGTCGATGGGAAGCGCCTCGAGCCAGGTGCGCCGGTAGGACGCCGGCGCCGCCGGCCGCATCGCCTCCGCCGGAGGCAGGCGCACCACCTGGCGGACCGCGGAGAGGGCGCCGACCACCGCGGAGAGCAGGCTGACGCCGAGACCGGTGAGCCAGAGGGAGGGGTCGATGCGATAGGTCAGCACCGGGAAGCGGAAGATCCCCGCGTAGAGCTCGGTGAGCTCCCGTCCGAGCCATCCCCCGAGCACCGTGCCCAAAAGCGCCCCGAGGACGACGACCAGGGACACCAGCGCGAGGTAGTGCACCCCGACCGCCAGGTTCCCGTAGCCGACCGCCTTCAGCGTCGCGATCTGGGAACGCTGGAGGTGGATGAGCCGGGCGAGCACCACGTTGAGCAGGAAGGCCGCCACCCCGAGGAAGATCATCGGAACGACCGTCGCCCAGACCTCGA
Source organism: Polyangiaceae bacterium LLY-WYZ-14_1 (assembly GCA_031800515.1). GTDB lineage: Bacteria > Myxococcota_A > Polyangia > Polyangiales > DAPKRP01 > DAPKRP01. Next base: position 10,339 of record DAPKRP010000234.1, read on the forward strand.
GCTGCCCCATCTCCGTCTCCAAGGTCTGGTGGGACAGCTGGTCGTCCCGACCGTAGGCGCCGAGGCTGCCATAGGGGTCGAGGACGGCGTCGACCCGGTCCAACACCGGGTCGAGGGCCGCCCCCGGCTGGAGACGCAGGAGCACGTCGTTGAACGCGCCCTCCATCCGGAAGGCGGGGCCGACCACCCGATCGGCCATCCACAGGACGGCGAAGCCCGCGTCGTCCGGGGCGAGGCCGCCTTCCTGGACGGTGAAGATGAACTCCGGCGAGAGGGCGAGACCGACGACCCGCAGGCGGCGGAGCACCCCGTTGATCACCACCGGCAGCCGGTCCCCGGGGGTGATGCCGTGGGCCCGGGCGAAGGATGCCAGCAGCATCGCCTCGTCGGACCGCTGGGGAGCGACCCGGCGGCCGGCGACGAGGTGCACCCCGTGAAGGGCTGACTCCCCTTCCGCGGGGATGCTGACGACCTGCCCGACGGCGGGCTCCGGGCGATCCGGGACCGGCACGCTGACCGTTTCGACGACCCGGGTGTGGACCTTGGCGACCCCGGGGATCTCCTCGAGGCGTCGACGCACCGCCTCCGGGGCCCGCTCGAGGTGGGCGAACACGTCGGCGAACCGGTAGCGCTCGTAGTAGGTCGTGCGGGATTGGCTGAGGGAAGCCCAGCCGCTCTGGAGGCACACGTAGGAGGCGATGCCCGAGGCGACCACCAAGGCGATGGTGATCACCTGCCCCCGGAGCCGGGCGAGGTCCCGGAGGAGCTTGCGGTCGAGGGCCCTCGGCCGGAGCGGCGTCGCCTGCTGCATGCCCGTGCGTCCTCGTTCGCCGACCCAGGGATGACGCGCCCGCTGGCGCCTACCAGGTGAGCTCCCGGGGGCGCGCCCGGGTCTCGTTTTCCTCGATCCGAAGGAGCCGACCGTCGGCGATGGTCACCACCCGGTCGGCCATCCGGGCGATCGGCGCGTTGTGGGTGATCACCGCGGTGGTGGTCCCGAGCTCCCGGTTGACCCGTTCCACCACCTCGAGCACCAGCTGGCCGGTGCGGAAGTCGAGGGCCCCCGTCGGCTCGTCGCAGAGCAGCACGTCCGGGCGCTTGGCGATGGCCCGGGCGATGGCGACCCGCTGTTGCTCGCCGCCGGAAAGCTGCGCGGGGAAGTGGTCCATCCGGGGGCCCAGGCCGACCAGCTCGAGGGCTTCCTCCGGCGGCATGGGGCGCCGGGCGATATCCGTCACCAGCCCGACGTTCTCCCGGGCGGTCAGGCTGGGGATCAGGTTGTAGAACTGAAAGACGAAGCCCACGTGGTCCCGCCGGTAGCGGGTCAGGGCCCCCTCGGAGGCGGCGGTGATCTCCTGGTCCCGGTAGAAGACGCGGCCCTCGGACGGCACGTCGAGCCCGCCCACGATGTTGAGCAGCGTCGACTTCCCGCTTCCCGA
>DAPKRP010000235.1:0-2227 GCA_031800515.1 Polyangiaceae bacterium LLY-WYZ-14_1
CATCGACGAGCGCGCCTTCACGAAGATCAGCGGCTACCTCGGCCTCGCCGGGGATGGGGGCGAGGTCGTGCGGGGGGGCAAGGCAGACGACGCCAAGGGCTGGTTCGTCGAGCCCACCGTCGTGCGGGTGAACGACCCGAAGCACCGCCTGATGCAGGAAGAGATCTTCGGCCCGGTGGTCACCGTCTACGTCTATCCGGACGACGGCTGGTCGGAAGACCGCTGGCTCGAGACCCTGCGGCTGGTGGACGAGACCTCCCCCTATGGGCTCACCGGAGCGGTCTTCGCCCGGGAGCGCCGGGCGGTTCGGCAGGCGATCGACGGGCTCCGGAACGCCGCCGGCAACTTCTACGTCAACGACAAGCCCACCGGCGCCGTCGTCTCCCAGCAGCCCTTCGGGGGGGCTCGGGGCTCGGGGACCAACGACAAGGCGGGCAGCCTCTGGAACCTGACCCGCTGGGTCTCCCCCCGCTCGATCAAGGAACACCTGGTTCCCCCTCGCGCCTTCCCCTACCCCTACATGGGGTGACCGCGTTGGACGGCGCTCGCGGGACCCGTCAGGCGCCGGGCGGAGCGGGGATCGGCAGCGCCTCGAGGGCGGCGACGAGCGCCTCCGGCAGGTCCGCTCGCTGGTCGAGGCGGGCGGCGAGCTCGTCGAGCACCCGGGCCGTCTCCGGCGTCGGAAGAGGAGCCGGGGCGGCGCCCTCCGTCCCCGGGGAGCTCCGCCTGGGGAACGGCCCGGGCGCCGTCCCGACGTCCGGGTCCCGCAGGCCGAGGAACGAACGAACCGCCAAGAGCTCCTGGCGGGCGCCTCCCCCGCCGCGGCGGACCCGGCGGGTCGACGCGGGGAGGCACGGGATCTCCCGGACGCGGCAGTCCGAGAGCACCGACAGCACCGCCCCGAGCCAGGCCCATGGGTCCGAGGCGGCGCGCCAGGTGTCCGTCGCCAGCACGACGCGCTCGAGGTAGGCCGGGTCCGACCGGAGGAGCCCGCCCGGGGTCATCCAGCCGATCCGGCCCACCAGGGCCTCGGGGAAGACGTAGGGGGCGTCCGTCGTCCCTGGGTTCGTGGCGAACCACACCCCGTGGTTGAATCGATGGGCATAGGACGCGGAGGGGTCGCCCACCGGGGGCTGCCGGGCGTCAGGGTCGAGGAGCAGCGGCACCCAGTCTTCGGGTTGCCCGACCTCGGGACCGGTGACGACGATCATCCCGACGCCCCGCCGTTTCCCCCGGGGCCCGGGGCGCTTCCGTCCCGGGAACGCCCTTCCCTCCCCAAGGTGGAGGCCTCCCCGGGGGTGGAGGCGCGCATCCCCGCGCCGCGGTCCCGCCGGCGGTCCGCGGCCGCCCGGGCGAGCTCCGAGGCCAGGCGGCGGCGGGTCTCTTTCGCCCGGGCGCGAAACCCCGGGTCGTCGAGGGTGCCCTCCCGGGCCCGGTCGTGCAGCTCGTCGAAGACGGAGGCGTCCTCCCGGGTCAGCGTGCTCGGAACCGGTTCTGCTTCGATGCCCGCGCTTCGTCGGCCCGGGGCGGAGAAGACGGCCGCGCCCGCGGCGGGATCCGGCGCGCCGAGCCAATCGAGGGCGCTGCCCACCACCTCCTCGGGACGCTCCCGGGCGGCGGCCAGGGAGACCCAGCGGGCGGGAAAGCGGCGCATGTCGAGGTCGTAGAGGAGGAGCAGGTTCTCGTGGAACCAGACCATCTCCGGCGGCACCGGCGGCGGCGGCGGTCCTTCCGCCGCGCGGCCCCGGCGTTCCTGGGCCGCTCGGTGGTCGAGCACCGCGAGCCGGGCCCGGCTGCGGGCCACCTCCCGCCAGGGCCGAATCGCCACCAGGACCCGGTCGACGAAGGCGCGATGGGTGCGGACGAAGCCGGAGGGGAACACCTTGACGGCGTGGCGGCGGGTCGGCCCGGGGGGCACGTATCGCCCGGTCACCGGATGCGGGTTGGTGCCGAAGTGGATGCCGGCCCGAAAGGCCGATTCGACGAAACCCTCCGGGTTCGCCTCCCGCAGGGCCGTCGTCCCCCAGTGGGCCGGGAAGTCCACGCCCAGCGTCGGGAGCCGCGCAGCGCCGATGGCCCGCATCCAGGTCGAGGTCCCGCTGCGCATGGACCCGGTGACGATGATCATCGCACGTGGTCCGATGCCGAGGACGCCGAAGGCGCGGCGACAAGTTTCGGCTGCGGGGTCAACTCGTCACCGCAAGACGTATGTAGAGCCTTTCAGCCC
>DAPKRP010000236.1:0-3641 GCA_031800515.1 Polyangiaceae bacterium LLY-WYZ-14_1
CCCGACCCCGGCTGCGGCCGTCCCTCGCCCGGGCGGTGATCGGGGCCGCGATCCTGACGTCCCTCGCGGCGGCCTGCCGGGACGGGGACGACGGCCCGAGCCGCCTCCTGGTCGTCGTGGACAGCGACTTCCTGGTGACCGATGAGCTCGAGCTTCTCGGCGTACGCACCCGGGACGCGCAGGGGCAGACGGTCTCCCGGATCGATATCGACCTCGCCCCTGGAGACGACGCTCCGGGCGCAGGGGAGAGCCGCTTCGCCCTCCCCCTGTCCTTTGCCGTCGAGCCGTTGGGCGGGGATCCCCGGCGGCGCATCCGGCTGGACATCGGGGCCTTCCGCCGAGACATCGACCAAGAACCGCTCTTCACCCGCACGGCGGTCACCGGCTTCTCCCGGGGCCGGACCTTGCTGCTCCCGATGTTCCTCTCCCGCCGCTGCGAGCGCGTGGTCTGCGACCCCGGGTTCACCTGCACGGAGACCGGCTGCGCCCCCGAGGAGATCGACCCGGGGTCCCTCGTCGAGGCCCCGGCCACCCTGGGCGACGAGCTCGCCTCGCCCTGCCCCGGCGGCTGCCCCGGTCGCCCCGCCGGGGGGCGCGCCTTCGTCGCCGTGCGCGGGCTCGAGCTCCGGGGAGTCGGTGTCGGGGGACGCGACGGCGGTCTCTACCTCGGGGGAGAGGTTCGCGGCGAGGCGGACCTCGGCACGGGTCCAACGGGGGAAGACGACCGGGGCGACCCGGACGCCTGGATCGGTGCCTACGCCGAGGATGGACGCGCCCTCTGGGTGCTCCGCTCGACGGAGACCGGCCCGGACGCGATTCGAGATCTGGTTCCCCATCCCGACGGCGGCATCGTGGTGAGCGGCCTCCATCGAGGCCTTCGCCTCGACCCGGAGGGCCCGAGCCTCCCCGCCGGGGATGACCCGGACGGCTTCGTCGCCCGCATCGACCCGGACGGCCGGGTGCGATGGATCACCGATCTGGGTGGTCCGGGCGACGACCGGATCAGCGGGCTCGGAGTCGGCCCGGATGGCCAGGTCTATGCCGGCCTCGCCCTCCGGAAGGACGCCCGGCTCGGCGTCGACGGGCCGATCCTGACCGCCGTGGGGAGCGAGGACGCGGCCCTCGTCGCCCTGGACGGGGGGAGCGGGGACTACCGGTTCCACCACCAGGTGGGCGGCCCCGGGGACGAGGCCCCCCGGCACGTCGCCGCCGACGCCGCCGGGCATGCCTTCCTGGTGTGCGTGGTCGAAGGCGATACCGAGCTCGGCGGACCAGGGCCCGGCGATCCCCAGGGCGGTCGGGACGCGGCGATGGTGGCCCTCGATGCGGCGACGGGTGACGTCCTCTGGGCGAGCCGCTTCGGCTCGAGCGGCGGCGATTCGGTGACCTCCATCGCCGGCCTGGGCGACCCCGTGGCGGGTGGGGCCGTACTGACCGGCGCCTTCCGGCAGACCTTCACCTACCGAGCGGGCGCGCAGGACGACGACGACGACGACGGGCCAGGCGAAGGCGACCCGGCCCTCCTCCGCCGGGCGGAAGCCGCGGGCAGCCGGGACGCCTACCTCCTCGCCGTCGACGGGGCCTCCGGGCGACCCCGGTGGCTCACCACCCTGGGTGGCGCCGACAGCGAGGAAGGCCTCGCGGTCACCACCGACGTGCGCGGGCTGATCTACGTCGCCGGCGTCTTCGCCGGGGACGCGGCGGACATCGGGCTGGGCCCCATCGCCGCCGTCGGCGGCACCGACGCCTTCGTCGCCTCCTTCGACCCCGACGGCACCTTCCGCTGGTCCCGGGCCCTGGCCGGTCCCGGCGATGACCGGGCCCTCGGGCTCACCGTCCATGACGACGGGCGTGTTCAGGTCGTCGGCCGCTTCGATCGGCAGCTGCTGGCCGGAGCGACGGAGCTACCGGGCGCGGAAGATCACTCCTCCGGCTTTCTGATCACCTTCGAGCAGACCGGTCTCGCCGCTCCCTGAAGCGGGACACGGTGGCCGGGAGCATGCCGGTGGCCGCCGCCCGCACCGCCCCGCCGAGGCGAGGCCAGGCCGGGCCGAGGGGGCTCGCGGACCGGACCGCCACGGCCACTTCCTGGATGTCCACACCGGCGGCGGCCACCCGGTCTTCGAAGGTCGCGAGCATCCGCGCCGAATCGTCCTCCCGGGGTCCGTGATCCCGCCAGAGCCTCCGCTCGAAGAGGACCACCGGGGACCGAAGGAACGGAGCCGCCACCCGCGCGGCGCGCCCGAGGACCGCGTCGACCCCCTCGGCCACCAGCGCCGAGACGAGGGGCTCCCGGCTGCGGTCGAGGGCGCTGAGCAGGAGCCCGGCATCCCCCCGACGCTGGAACAGACGAAGCACGACCTCCGGCGGAACGCGTCCGTCCGCGGGAAGCCAGGCGACCCAGCGGCCTTCCGACGCATCGAACCCGGCCCGCAGGGCGCCCCCGAGCCCGCGCCGGGGCCAGAGGGTGACCACCCGGAGCCGACCGTCTCGCGCTTCCAGCAGGCGCATCCGGTCGAAGGTCGCCTCCGGGCTCGCATCATCGACCAGGACGAGCTCGAAGGCGGGGCGCTCGGGCTGATTCTCGAAGGTCGCGACGAGCTCCCGGACCAGGGCGTCGAGGTTCTCCGCCGTCTCCCCGGCGGTCGCCACGACCACGACGCTGAGCTCGGGGCGGCGGGCGCTCTCCCGGGGAGCTCGGCCCCGGAAGACGTGGAGGTCCTGCACGACTTCGACTCCGGCGAGCAAACGTCGGAAGGCCGGACGGGCCGCAAGCTCCTCTTCCACCCGTTGAAGGGTCGGGTCGAAGCGCAGGTAGAGGGGCAGGGCGAAGCGCAGCAGCAGCTGGCCGAGCACCGCGTCGAAGCGACGTCCGAAGGGGGTGTCGGCGAGGAGCCGGCGGCCCTCGAGCATCGCGGCGGGCACCAGATGGGCGAAGCTCGGCCGCTGATAGAACAAGGTCAGGTGGCGGCCGAACACCTCGGCGTAATGGCTGCGGCTGCGGAAGTGGGTGCGCGCCAGGAGGGCGCCGTCCGGCCCCCGACGCTCGTCGTAGCGGTAGCGACCGTCCGGGGAGACGGCCTCCTTCAGGATGACCTGTCCCCCTGGGCGAACGAGCCGGCCACACGCCTCCGCCAGGCGGCCGAGCTCCGTCGCATCGAGGTGGGCCGCCACCCCGGAGACGAGCACCAGGTCGTAGGGCTCCGCCGCCTCGAACTCGAGGGCCGAGGCCTGCACCGTTTCCACGTTGTGCAGACCGAGGCGCGCCGCTCGGGTCTTCGCCACCTCGAGAAGACCGCGGGAGACGTCGACGAGGGTGACGTGTCCCACCCGAGGGGCGAGCCAGAGGGCCAGGCGGCCAGCGCCCCCGCCGAGATCGAGCACCCGGCTCGTCTTTCCGAGCTCGAGCACCCGCTCGAGATGTGCCTTTTCGAGCTTGTCCCGCACCCGGGCGAGCACCGGATCGTCCGCCAGGGTGCCGTAGCGCTCGAGGGCTTGTCCGCCGCCGAGGCGGGCGGCCTGGGCGTCGTAGTAGCGCGCCGCCAGGGCGGCGGAGCTCGACGAGGCGACCGCCGTGCCCGGGCCCTCCGGAGAGGGAGGTATCGCGGAGCCTCGACCATCCTTCCGGGCGCGCGTGTCCG
>DAPKRP010000237.1:0-4860 GCA_031800515.1 Polyangiaceae bacterium LLY-WYZ-14_1
CCCGTCCCCCGTCGCCGGACCTTCCCCCCGGGCGGCCGCCTCCTGGGCTTCCTTGGCCGCCTCGATGGCCGCTTCCTCCGCGGCCACGGCGGTCTGCGCTTTGTCGATGGCGGTCTCGAACTGGTCCAGGGCTCGGTTGCAGTTGCCGAGGTTCACCCAGACCCAACCGAGCTTGTAGTGGGCGAGGGCGGTCACCCGGTTCGCCTCGCCGGTGGTGATCTGCTGGTAGTAGGTGCGGGACTCGTCGAGCTCGCTGCGGTCGAAGTGGTAGTCCCCGAGCACCAGCAGCGCCTCGCCGCGAAGGGGGCTGTTCGGATGCTCCCGGACCAGCCGCTCGAGCACCGGCCGCATCTCGTCGAAGTTGCCGAGCTCCCGGTATTCGTGGGCCATGTTGAACAGGGCCTGGTCCGCGAGGGCCGCGTCCGGGTAGCGGCGAAGCACCTGCTTGTAGATGCCGATCGCCTGTTCCTTCAGGAGCCGCACCTGAGGCACGTGGAGGGACTCGGTGGCCCGCTGCTCCCGCTCGAAGGCGACTCGGTAGTGGTACTTCGCTTCCTCGCTCAGAAGCTCGGCGAGCCGCAGGTAGAGCTCCGGCAGGTAGGGGGCGCCCTGGGATTGGGTGATCGCCTCCCGGGTTTCGCCGATGGCGTTCCGGACCTTGGTGATCCGAAGCCTCAGGATCTCGATGAAGCCCTGGTCCCGGACCGTGGGCTTCGGGCCGCCGCAGCCGACCGTCGCCGAGGCGCCGACGGACAAGAGGGGAAGGAGGAGGCCGACGGCTAGGGGCGGGTGGATCCTGCGAGCGGTCACTGGAGGCACCGGTCCTTGATGAGCACGAGCAGGTCGTCGACCTCGTCGGTCCAGAACTCGTTGCGGAATCGATAGAAGACGCGGCCCCCAGCGGCCCGGATACGAGGCGCCGGCGCCTCCGGGGGGCCCGGGGGGCGGCGCCGACCCCGGAGGAGGCCGACGCTGAGCTCGTGGAGCACGAGCCGGACCCCGTCTTCGGCGGCGACGAGCTCGTCGCTCAGGTCCCGGACCTCGTCCCGGAGGACCTGCTCCAGCCGTCGCTCCGCCTCGAAGAGGCCATCTTCGTAGATCGCCCGGAGGCGCTGGGTCAGGGATTCGCCGAAGCTCCCCTTTCGGTCCTCGACGATGGCGAGCTCCCGTTCGAGGCGGGCGACGAACTCGGCGAGGGCGCGCGCCTCCCCGCGTTGTTTCGCCGCATTTCGGAGGGGCTCGCTGGTCAGCGGCAGGATGCCTCGGTGCAGGTCGTCGAGGGCCTCGCCGTAGGCGTCCCGGAGCCGGACGGCCGCGATGCGGGCCGGCTCGAACTGGCAGAGGCGCCGGAGGCAGAAGGCTTCGAGGAGGAAACGTTCCGGGGCGATCAGCGCCTGGTAGGCGGGGGCGTCCAAGGCGATGAGCCGCCCCAGGGCCTGCCGGGAATCCCCCAGGTAGTAGTAGGCCCAGGCCATCTCGAGGAGGAGCTCGGGGCGTTCCGTCGCGACGTCCTCCACCTTTTCGTAGAGCTCGACGGCCTCTCGAAAGCGACGCTGCTCCATGGCGAGCCGTGCCAGGGCCAGCCGGGCCTCCACGCGGATGTCTTTGGGGAGCTCCCGGGGCTCTTCGAGCATGGCTTGGAGGGCGGCACGCCCTTCGTCCCAGCGCCGATTCGTCAGATGGCGAACCGCTTTGACGTACCGTGCTTTGTGGAAATAGGGGCTTTCTTCGTCGATCTCGTCGAAGCGGTCATCCGCCCATTCGTCGAGGCCCTGGCGGACGCTCTCTAGCCCCTGGACGTAGGCGACGAAGTTGGTCTGAGCGACGGGAAGCGCGGTGATCTCGTCGGTCCCGAGGAAGCCTCGGACGATGGTCGCTTCGTCGTAGGAGCCGGCATCGATGATCCGCTCGATCCCGGAGACGGCTTCGTCCGCCAGGTCCGGAAGTCGTCGGCTCTGGGCCACGTCGAGATAGAACAGGGAGGCGGCGAAGCGCAGCTTCATGCCTTCCGCGGACTGGGCGAAGAGCATCTGGGCGCGGTCGAAGCGCTCGTCGTCCGGGCTGGCCGTCTCCAGGTAGCTCCAGGAGGCCTTGATGCCCGTTTCCCACTGTTTGTCGAGAACCGCTTCGACGGCCTGGCCGTAGGCCGTGTCCCGCCCCTCCCCCAGGTAGGTCGCGCCACCGCAGGCGACCAGCGACGCCCCGAGCATGAGGGCGGCGAGGGCGGCACTGGTAGTGGTGCCTCGAATCGTGCTCGGTCCCATCGTCGCCCTCAGAAATGAACGGACACGCCGAGGGAGATCCAGACTTCGTCCTGGATGTCGAAATCGAAGACGCTGTTTCGGAAAAATGCGAGGTAGCGCGTGTCGAGCTTCAGGGAGAGCCATTCCGTCAAATACAGCCGATTGATGAGCCCGACGTCGATGGTGAATCGGTTTGACTGAGTGAAGAAGGCATAACCGCCACCGACGACGAACATGAACTCGCCGTAGATCAGATCCTGGTTGAGGAACGCCCCCTTCCAGTACACCGGCTTGATCAGCAGGTTGGTCAGGATGATGTCCTGTGCGACCTCGAACGGGGTAGGGGAGAGCTCGAAGGCTCGGAGCTGATCCCGGAGGTCCGTATCGAAGGTGAAGGAATGAATGTAGTTCGCGACTTCCCAGCCGATGAGCTCGGAAAAATGGATCGCAAAGGCGCCCCCGAGGGTCGCGCCCTTTTCGAAGGCATCCAGGGGCAAGATGCCTCCGTAGAGGGTGATCTCGTAGTCGCCGCCATGGATGCGGTTCTGGACCGCCGTCGACGAATAGCCCCGGGCATCCTGGGCGTCCGCCCGGGCGGGGGCCAACCCGATGGCGACGAGGCAGAGCGCGGCGAAGCCGACGCCGACCGTCGATGGGGACGGGCGGAGCGTGGCCCCGGCGGCGCGTCGCCGGGATACCTGGGCGGTGGCCCGGGGGGCGAGCTGCGGACGGCAGGAGGCGACCGCGCGTGGGCCGCGAGAGGGGAAGGGTCGGCTCGATCGCATGGTGTCGCTCAGCGTCTCGACGGGTCCCGTCGATTGGCCCCGTGAGCAACGGCGCCGGGTTCGAGACGTGAAGTGGCGCCCCTTCTGCAGGCTTCGGGCCAACGGGCAGGGGTACTAGGAACGGCGTCCGAGCCGGGTGCGGAGGGTGGCCATCTCCGGCGCGCCGAGGACCGTCGCGACCCCCCCGAAGGTCAGCACGGCGGCCCCGAGACTGGTGATCAGGATCACCATCCCGGTGGCGCCACCCCCCACCGCGGCCTCGGGACCCCAGCCCCGGAGCACCGCCAGGGCAGCACCGGCGGCGAGGGCGGAGGCCAACCCGGTGCGGCCGAGGCGCCCGGCGAGGGCGCGCAGGTCGAGGGCGATGCCGTCCGGCCCCCGGCCCAGCCAGAGGAAGAGGGCCGTCGCCTGGGCCAGCCCGGCCAGGGCGATCGCCAGGGCGATGCCGACGTGGCCGAACGCCGCCGCCAGCATGGGAGCCGCCGGGGCGAAGACCGCGAGGTTGACCGCCGACGCCTGCACCGGCCGGCGGGTATCCCCCCGGGCGTGAAAGGCCGGCACGAGCGCCCGGGCGGCGGAGACGGCGATCACCCCCAGGGCCTGGGCGCGAAGGGCGGCGGCGGTGGCGGCGACCTCTTCCGCGCCGAAGGCCCCGGTGCGAAACAGGGTGGCGACGACGGGCTCCGCCAGGACGACCAGGAGCACCGCGGCGGGTGTGGCGATGAACAGTACGAGCCCCAGGGCATCCGTCAGGCCCGCTCGAAGTCCGGCCCGGTCTCCCTCGGCGTGCCGCGCGGCGAGGGCCGGCAGGGACGCCCCGGCCACCGCCAGGGCCAGAAGTCCCTGGGGCACTTCGACCAGACGCTGCGCGTAGTAGAGATAGCTCTGCGCGCCCACCTCGAGGAACGAGGCCACCAGGCGGGCGAGCAGCACGTTCGCCTGATAGACGCCCACGCCGACCACCAAGGGGCCGAGGCGCCGAAACCCTTCCCGCACCTCGGGGTCCCAGGGGGCGAAGCGGGGCGCCCCGAGGGCGCCGACGCGGCGAGCCTCCCCGGCGACGGTGATCAGGTGGGCCGCCCCTCCCCCCAGGGCGCCGAGGGCCAGGCAGCCGACCGGCGGTAGTCGGAGCGCCGCCGCGACGGGGAGCAGGGCGAAGGGCGCCGCGATGAGACCGACGTTCAGCCAGGCGGGGGCGAGGGAAGCGGTGCGGAAGCGGTCCCGGGCGTGGAGGGTCCCGGTGGCGACGCCGGCGAGCCCCACGAGGACGACGTAGGGAAACACCCAGCGGGTCAGCGCCACGGTGGTGGTGAATCGCTCGGCGCCGACGGCACCGCCGTCCCCCTCGTCGAGATAGCCGGCGGCGTAGACCGCGACGAGGGCGGGCGCCGCCAGCACCCCGACCAGGGCGAGCCCGGTCAGCAGCGCCGCGAGGGTCCCGAAGAAGCGACCGGTGAAGCGCTGCGCGGCGTCGTCGCCCCCGGCCCGGCGCGCCTCCGTGGCGAGGGGCACCACCGCCGCTGATGCGGCGCCCTCCGCCACCAGGCCCCGGAGGGCATTCGGGATGGTGAAGGCGACGAAGAAGGCGTCCGTCGCCGCCGGGGCGAAGGCGCCGGCGATGACCCGGTCCCGGAGGAGTCCGAGGATGCGGGAGACCAGGGTCCCGGAGGCGATGGTCCCGACCCGCCGAAGAAACCCGCCGCCGGGACCCGGCCGTCGTTCACGAGGGACCAGAGGAGGTGCTGGTCGGCAAGGGGATCGATGGACGAGTCGGCATGCAGGAGCCAGAGCGCCTCCCCCGAGCTGGCGTCGACCCCTGCCTGGAGCTGCCG
>DAPKRP010000238.1:0-6782 GCA_031800515.1 Polyangiaceae bacterium LLY-WYZ-14_1
GTGGTCGTCGTCGTCGTCCTGGTCGTCCGCCACCCGCGGGTCGTCCTCGTCGGCGTAGACGACCAGGCGCTCCCCGAGGCGGAGCACGTCGTCGACCCCGCGCTGGTTGATCCGGGCCAGGTCCTCCGGGGTCAGGCCGAAGCGCCGTCCGATCGACGTCAGGGTGTCCCCGGGGCGGACCCGGACCTCCACCCGGCGACGGCCCTGCTGGGATTCGTGGTGGGCCAGAAACGCCTCGCTCCCGAGGACGTGGGTCCGGACCTCGTCCGCCTCGAGGAGCCGGATGCGGGAGAGGTCGGCGCTCCCCGGGAGGAAGAGCTGGAGCACCATCCCCGGCTGCAGCACGGCATGCCGGTCGACCGCGTTCCAGCGGCAGAGGTCGTCGATGGTCACCCCAGCGAACTGGGCGACCTCGCTCAGGGTGTCCCCCCGCTGGATCTCGTAGAAGCGCCGGCGGCGGTCCCCGAGCGCCGGGGCGGGCTCGCCAGCGGGTACGGGGACGTCGCGGACGGCGGACCGGGGCTCCTCCCGGGGCTCGACCGCCGGCACGAGGATCGTTTCCCCCGGGGCCGGATCCTCGTCCTCGAGGCCGTTGTCCCCCCGGAGGGTGCCGACGGTGGTCCCGAAGCGCCGGGCGATGTCCCGGAGGTCCTCCCCCAGCCGCACGACGTAGGGCCGGCTCGCCCGCCGAGACCGGGCGACCCGGGGCCAGCGTCGGGCGAAGGCCGGGGCGGCCTCCGCGGGTAGCTGCACCGCCCAGGGGCCGTCCGAGGGGGGGGTGCGGCCCCGAAGGTAGGCCGGGTTGAGCGCCGAGAGGGCCTCTCGGTCGATGCGAGCGGCCCGGGCGACCAGGCCGAGGGGGGTGCCGGCGGGCACCCGGACCTCCGTGAGCGCCGGGGGCTCGGGCACCGACTCCCCCGGGTCGAGGCCGAAGGCGGCGGGGTTGTGCCCGGCGATGGCGCAGGCGACCACCTTGGCCACGTAGAGGGTGGTCTCGAAGGGGAGGCCGGCCTCGAGGTGGGACAGGAGCCAGTAGTCGTTCGTGTTGTACTTGCGGATCGCCCGAAGAAGGGCGCCGTAGCCCATGTTGTAGGCCGCGAGGGCGAGCTCCCAGCGGCCGAGGCGTCGATGGAGGTCGGCGAGATGCCGGGCGGCGGCCTGGGTCGACGCCACCGGGTCCAGGCGTTGGTCGACGAAGCGGTCCTGTCGCAGGCCGTAGGCCGCTCCCGTGCGGGGGACGAACTGCCAGAGCCCCGCCGCGCCGGCCCGGGAGCGCGCCGTCGGGTCGAAGCCGCTCTCGACCATGGCCACGTAGATCAGGTCCTCCGGAAGACCATGCTCCCGCAGCACCGCGCGGATCGGGCCGGCGAAGGCCGCCATCCGCTCGAGCCAGGCCTCGATGAGGCGCCGCCCCCGGGGGTCGTTCCGGAAGTACTCCAGGTAGTCGACCACGCGCTCGTCCCAGCGAACCGGGAGGTCGGGCAGGGCCAGCTCGGCGAGCCAGGCCGCCCGGGGCGTGCCCTCCACCAGGGGGGCGGCGTCCTCGAGCGGCGATGCCCCGGGGAGCCCATCGGCGGGCTCCGTCGGGCGCTCTCCGCTGCGCAGCACCCGGTCGCCGGCGGCGTCGGCCGCATCCCCCGGGCCCGTCCCGAACAGGCGCTCTTCCGCGAGGCGGAGGGTGCGGAGCTCCTCGCTTTCATCCCCGGCGGGTCCAGCGCCGGCGTCCGCCAGCGCCGTGCTGGGCGTTCCCCACGGGCTGCCGCTCAGCGCCGCGACCGCCCCCGCCAGGCACACCATCGACCCGCGCATCACCCGAGGGTAGATCCGGCCGGGGAGGCCTAGCCAGAAAGCACGGATCCGACCCGGGTCGACCTCGGCGACAACTATACTATTTTCCCCGGGATGCATCGCGGCGTGCAGGAGTTCGTCGGCTGGCTCGTCGGGCAGCGGGACGCGCCGGAGGTCGCCCTCGGGCCCCCGGCGGCCGCGCGGGACGTCGCGGAGGTGGAGCGCAGCCTGGGCATGCCGCTCCCCGCCGACCACCGGTGGGTGCTCTCCCGATTCAACGGGGGTCGGCTTCCGAGTGCCACCTTGTTCCCGGCGGGCCAGGGGCAGGGCTCCATCGTCGACGTGGCCCAGTGGTTCGCCCAGCGGGTCGGCCGGGAGATCCAGGACCCGGACGTGCCGCTTCCCTTCGGTCGGGCCGACGAGGGCAGCGTCCTCGCCTTCGACCGGTCGGCGGGTCCGCTGCCGGATACCTGGCCCGTGATCGACGTCTACGAGCAGACCGGAGAGACCCGCCTGGTCTCCCGGACCTTCGACGGGTGGTGCCGATTCTGCGTCGAAGAGTGGAGGTCGCCGGACTTCGGCTCGGAGCAGTCCCTCGACAGCTACCTCCGGCAGGGGGAACGCCGGGTGCGCATCGAGCCGGACGTCTCCGTCGCCCACGCTCAGCTCGCCCACGCCCTCAAGCGGGCGGGGCGACCGGAGGAATCCCTCGCTGCCTACCTCCGGGCGGCGGAATGCGTCCCACCGCTCCCCTGGTGCGACTGGGAAGCCCTCAAGGTCGCCGCCCTCCTTCGACGCCCCCGGGAGGCCCTCGTCGCCGCCTCCCGGCTCGCCGCCCGCGGACCCCGGGGCCGATGGGAGGCCCGGGAGACCTCCCCGGGGCGGGTCGCCGAGGTCCTCGCCACCCTCGCCCCTCGGGTCACCGACGCTCGACCCTGGCTAGCGGTGCTCGACGAGCTGGTGCGGGAGGCGGCGGACGACGACGACCGGGCCCGGGTGGAACGGGTTCGGCAGGGATTCCTCGAGGGTTCCACGCCGACCCGGGCGGCGGCGACGGGCGCCGGCTCGGCGCCGCCGCCGGTGCCCCCCTTCGAGAACCTCGACGCTTGGTGGAAGGACCTCGAGGGACGCTACCTCGAAGGCAGCCTCCGGGAGGAAGAGCTCCTCACGGACCCGGGGCTCGAGCCCATCCGTCGAGGGCGGGACCTCGGAGGCCTGCTCCGCCTCCGCCGAGAGCTCTGAGAAGGTCGCTGAAATCATGCTCCGGTCGCCGCGAAGCCGATTTCCCGGCCCGGAGCCACGGGTCCCGGCGGGGGCGTGCCCGCCTCAGCCGCAGACGCGGTTCCGGCCCCCGCGCTTCGCCTCGTAGAGGCGCTCGTCGGCGGCCTTGATGAAGCCCAGGGCGTCGAAGTCGTCCAGGTACTGGGTGACGCCGAGGGAGATGGTCACCGGGATCGACTCGTTCTCGAACTGGAAGTGGTGGCCTTCGACCAGGGCCCGGATGGTCTCCGCGATCTGGTGGGCGCCGTCCCGGGTGGTCTCCGGGAGGATGACCGCGAACTCCTCGCCGCCGTAGCGGGCGAACACGTCATCCGGGCGAAGCCGCGCCCGGACCAACCCGGCGAGCTCCTTGAGCACGTGGTCGCCGGCGAGGTGACCAAAGGTGTCGTTGATGTTTTTGAAGTGATCGATGTCGAACATCATCATGGACAGGGGCCGCTCGTGCCGGCGGGCACGCGGGATCTCCCGGTCCATTGATTCCAGCAAGTACCGCTTGTTGTTGATCCCGGTGAGACCATCGCAGATGGTCATCCGGTAGATCGTTTCATGGTACTGAGCTTCCACGTCCGAGCCGCTCAGGTACTTCAGGATCGTGTCTCCGATCTTGACCTGATCGCCCCGGCGGAGCTGGTGGCTGTGTACGACGGAGTCGTTGACGTAGGTTCCGTTGGTCGAGTTCAGGTCGGAGACGTACCACTTGCCCGACCGGGGCTCGATCCGCGCATGCCGGCGGCTCACCGAGTCGTTTTCGAGCACGATGTGGGAGTCGCTGCCCCGGCCCAGTAGGACGGGTCCGTCTTCCAGCACGTATCGCTTCCCGATCTGGTGCTCGTCCGAGGAGTAGATGACGACGAGGCAGTCCTCGCCCTCCTCGGCCATCTGGTGCAGCTCGTGGACGCTGGTGACGCGCGTCTTGATGTCCGAATCCACCGAGGCCGACCTCGCGGAGACCCTCCGCCGGATGAACAGACTAGGCAGCGGCACGAGAGGGGTCAACTCGCGCCCAGCAAGTAAGTCGGACGGTTTCGGCGCTTCTGTACCCGGGTGAGCCGACGTCGTCGGGCGCCCCACACGCCGGTCGGGGCGGGCCCGAAGGCAACTTCAGGAAGGAGTCGGACCCGTCGATCTGGGAGGGGAGCCGCCTCGGCGGGGAACTCTGGATGACTGGAGCCAAGGAAGAGGCGGTGGCCTCGCGCTACCTCCGCCGGCGAGAGATCGCTCGGGGCGGGACCGGTATGATCTCCGAGGCGGAGCACCTCGTGACGGGCCGCAAGGTCGCCCTGAAGGAGCTCCTGCCTCCCCACGACGACGACCCGATGCAACGAGCCCGGCTGCTCCGGGAGGCCCGCGCCCTGACCCTGGCCCGGCACCCGGCCATCGTGGAGGTGCTCGACGCCGGCGTCGACGAGGTCGGCCGCCCCTTCATCGCCCTCGAGATGCTCGAGGGACGGCCCCTGGACGCGATTCTGACGACCCGCCGACGGCTGCCCGTCGGGCAGGTCGTGGCCATCGGGGTTCACCTCGCCGAGGCCCTCGAAGCGGTGCATGCGGCGGGTGTGCTCCATCGGGACGTCAAACCCGGGAACCTCATCATCGCTCCCCGGGAGGACGGCTCGGAGGTGCTCAAGCTGGTGGATTTCGGTATCGCCCGGGTGCCCGGCGAGGATTCCGATGGCGGGCTCGTCCCGGCCCCGAAGCTCACCGCCCACAACGCGATCCTGGGTACGCCGGACTACATGGCGCCGGAGCAGATGTTCGACCACACCCAGGTCGACGAGCGCGCCGACCTCTTCGCCACCGCCGTCTCCCTCTATGAATGCCTGGTCGGGGCGATGCCCTATCCGAGCACCTACCCCCAGGTGTTGGCCCGCCCCCTGGCCAAGCCCCCGCTGGCCCATGAGCACCGGGAGGTGCCCCGGGCCCTCTCCGAGGCCCTGGCGTTGGGCATGCACCCGGACCCGAGCCAGCGGCCGGCCTCCCTCTCGGCGTTCCGGGAGTCCCTCGTCGAGGCCCTCACCTCCGACGGACAGCCGGTCCCGGAGCTCGCCCTCCTCGAGGACGACCCGGCCTCCCGGGGAGTGGTGGAAGCGGACCGCCCTACCCAGGACGTCGGCGTCGCCCTCCGGCGACACGAGCGGGCGCCCTTCGTCACGCCGGTCCGCATCCGCCGGGGGCCGGAGACGGTGGTCGACGGCCGCTCCGTGGACGTCTCCGAGGGGGGGCTCCTGGTGATGACCGACAGCGCCGGCATCGAAAGCGGCGAGACCGCCGTCGTGCGCTTCTCGCCCCCGGAGATGCCGGTGGTCGAGGTGCGGGTGCTCACCCGCTGGGTGCGGGACGGCCGAGGCCGACGGGCGATGGGCCTCCAGTTCCTCGACCTGCCGAAGCCCGCCCGGGAGGCGATCGGCACCTACGTCGAGGTCGTCCAGCGCCTCGGCGGTGCCGATTCCTAGCCCCCTGCCCGACGTTCGGGACCGGCGCGAATCCGGTTCGAACTTCCGGGCTGGGGTACGAGTACCGGGCCGACCTATCAGAACCATCCGGCGCGGTCGGCGCCGAACCCGAGCTCTCCGGTCAAGAGGAGCCGGGCGAGTCGCCCCTCGTCCTCCTCCCCGGTCCGTTCCTCCGACGGGGGGACCGGTGCCTCTTTTCCCCCGGCCTCCTGGACGACCTGGAGCTGCCGGAGGGCGAGGGACCCGAAGCGGCGGGCCGCGGCGAGGTCGACCTCGGCGTGCACCGGGTCCCGGCGCTCGGCGAGGTCGAGGGCCTGGCCGAGCAGGCAGCCGAGGGCCTCGAGCCAGGCGCCCCCGTTTCCCAGGACCCTTCGCCGCTCGGCGCCCCCGGGGGAAGGCTCCAGGGTCTCCGGGTCCCGAGCGAGGGCGCGCATGCCGCGGACCGCCGGTCCGCTGGCCTCGAGGATCGCCGCGAAGCCGGCGGGCAGAGGGGGAGGGGATGGTGGAGCAGCGCCACCGGCGCTCCGGCGCAGGGCGCCGATCCAGCCGGCGACCCGTCGAGCGGCGGGCCGGGACACGCGACGGGAGCCCTCGGGAGCGCCCGCGAGGCGGCGGGCCGCCCGGCCCCCCAGCCGGTCGGCCAGGCGCTCCGGGCGCAGGGGAAAGGCCCGGAGGCCGACACAGGTCAGGTGGGCGGCGAGCGCCGGGTTCAGGCCGACGGTCGCCGTCGGGCCCAGCAGGTCGACGGCGAGGCGGGAGGCGGCCTCCGCGGCCCACCCGGCGACCAGCCGGGCGGCGGGCGCCGAGAGGGCGAGGCCCTGGGGACCGCCGCCGGGGGCCGCGGCCAGGGCGATGGTGGCCTCGGCGGCTCGGAGGAGAACGTCCGCGTCGACCAGGCGCTCCCGAAGCGGGGCGAGCTCGACGCGTTCGAGCAGGCGGGATCGGCCCCGGGGGGCGGCCTCCCGAGCCCGAATGCGCGCCAGGAGCAAGGACCGCTCCCCGAGCCCGAGGAGGACCGCCGCAGCCCCGAGGGTCGCTCGGTCTTCGGCTTCGGCGTAGGCCTCCCCGGGCCCGGCATCGACCGGTCCGAGGTGGGCATCGAGGTCGACGCGCACCCCGGTCAGGGACACGCCCCCGAGGCCGGCACGCTCGAGCCCGACGTAGGCCGGCTCGACGGGCGCCGCCCGCACTCCGTCGGCGCGTTCCGCCAGGAAGAGCCGGGGGAGTGTCTCGCCGCCCGTCGCCTCCGGGACGAGCGCC
>DAPKRP010000239.1:0-7865 GCA_031800515.1 Polyangiaceae bacterium LLY-WYZ-14_1
ACCCAGTTCACCTTCCAGCTCACCCAGCCGACGGGCGGGTTCTGGGGGATGGGGCTCAAGCCCTGGGACGAACGAGAGCGCAGCGCCCACGAGCTCCTGCCCCTGGTTCAGGCCGAGGTCGAAAAGGTCCCCGCCGTCGAGACCTTCCCGATCCTGCCGCCGGCCCTGCCGGGGGGCGGCCAGTTCCCGGTCGAATTCGTCATCGCCTCCACCGCCGAGCACACGGAGATCCTCGAGGTCGCGGAAAAGGTCCAGCAGGCGGCGATCGAAAGCGGCATGTTCGCCTTTCCGCCCCTCATCGACGTCAAGATCGACCAGCCCGAATCCCGGATCGTCATCAATCGGGACAAGGCGGCGGAGCTCGGGATCGACATGACTGCGGTGGGGCGGGACCTCGGCGCCGCCGTGAGCGGTGCCTTCGTCAATCGCTTCAGCCTCGGTGGTCGGAGCTACAAGGTCGTTCCCCAGCTCGACCGCTCCCAGCGGCTCAACCCGGACCAGCTCACCGACCTCTACGTTTCCGCAGGCAACGACGGCGGCCTGGTTCGCCTGGGCACCTTTGCCCGGGTGGAAGACCAGGTGACCCCCCGGTCCCTCAACCGATTCCAGCAGCTCAATTCGGTGAAGATCAGCGGGGTTGCGACCCAGCCCCTGGGGACGGCGCTCGCGTTTCTGGAAGACGAGGCCCGGAAGGTCATGCCCGCGGGCTACAGCCTGGACTACACCGGGGAATCCCGGCAGTTGGTGACGGAAGGCTCCGGCTACGTCGTCGCCTTCAGCCTGTCACTCATCCTGATCTTCTTGGTGCTGGCGGCTCAGTTCAATAGCTTCCGGGACCCGCTGGTCATCCTGGGCGGCTCCGTGCCCCTGGCGATGTTCGGGGCGCTCATCTTCACCTTTCTGAAGATGCCGAATCCGAACATGTCCTTCTGGACCGATGGCTGGACGACGACCTTGAACGTCTATTCCCAGGTCGGGTTGGTGACCCTGGTCGGTCTGGTGGCGAAGAACGGGATCCTGATCGTCGAGTTCGCCAACCAGCTCCAGCGGGACGGCGTCGCCAAGCTCGACGCGGTGCAGCAGGCGGCGACCACCCGCCTTCGGCCCATCCTGATGACGACCATGGCCACCGTGTTCGGGCACTTCCCCCTGGTCCTGGTCACCGGGCCCGGCGCGGAAGCCCGGAACAGCATCGGCCTGGTGCTGGTCGGGGGCATGGGTATCGGGACCCTGTTCACCCTGTTCTTCGTCCCGGCGATCTATCTGCTGGTGGCGAAGGATCACACCGCGGAACGCCTGGACGCCGACGCCGCCGACCGGCCGGATGCCGGCGCTCCCGACCGGTCCGACCCGACCGCTCCGGCCTACGCCCCCGCGGAATAGGCCTTCCGCTTTTGCCTCCCGTCAGCCGGGAGCCAGACCGTCGAGGAAGGCGGCCACCGCCTCGGTCCCCGCCAGGGCCGCCGTCGCGCCCCGGGGTGGGCGGGGTCGCTCCTTGGAGCGCACGAACAGCCCGATGCCGCCGAGCTCGACGGCCGTTCGAATCGCCGGGGCGTCGGTCAGGTCGTCCCCGGCGTAGACCACCCCCTTGGCCCGGAGCTTCCGGTGGATGGTGCGGAGGGCGGCACCTTTGTCCCCGGCTTCGAGCTCGGCTTCCAACACGTTCCGGCCCCGGCGGGGATGGAGCTGGTTGGCGATGGCGGCGGCCTTCGCCTGGTCGAGGAGGCGCTTGGCCCGGGCCGGGGCGCGGACGGCGAGCTCCCGGACGTGGAGCGCGACGGCGCCGTCCTTGCGTTCCAGGCGGGCGCCATGGGGGAGGGCGTGCTCGTCGGCCCAGGCGGCGAAGCCGTCGAGCCGCTGCCGATCCTCTGGGGGGAGTCGGGGCCGCCGCCCGGCCCTGTCGCCGGGGGCCAGAAGGCGCCGCCCGTGCTCGACGGCGCGGTAGATCTCCCCCAACCAGGCCATGCGGCCGAGGCTCCGGGCGTCCCGCCCGGTGACCAGTGCGACCCGCATGCCCCGTGCCCCGGCCAGGGCGCGCAGGGAGCGGGCGGTGTCCGGCGGGATGCGGGCCGCGTCCGGGTCGTCGACGATGGGCGCCAGGGTGCCATCGACGTCCATCGCCACGAGCAGGGGTCGGGGAAGCCCCTTGGCCCGGGCGACCAGGTCGTCGATCTTCCGCCGTTCTCGGGCGGTCAGGCTCGCGGTGACCAACGGTGCCACTTCGTCCTCGTCCCTTCCCCTCAACCCACCAGCCGTTCGAGGAACCCGTCGGCCCAGCGGTGCACGTCCAGGGCCTCCGCCTGGGTCTGGAGCGCCTGCATCATCCGAGTGCGCTCTTCCGGACGGAGGGAAAAGGACAGGGACAGGGCATCGGAGATGGACGCGATGTCGTAGGGGTTCACCTGGATCGCGTCCTTCAGGTACTCCGCGGCGCCCGCGAACTCGCTCAAGATGAGGGCGCCGGTGTGCTCGACCCGAGAGACGACGAACTCGTGGGCGACCAGGTTCATGCCGTCCCGCAAGGGCGTGATCAGCGCCACGTCCGCCGCCCGGTAATGGGCGAACAGCGTGCGTTGGTCCAGGTTGCGATAGATGTAGTGGACGGGCGTGCGACCGGCGCGCCCGAAGCGGCCATTGATCGAACCCACCAAGCGGTCGATCTCGCTTTTCAAGGACGCGTACGCCTCCACGTCGGTGCGGCTCGGCACCATCACCTGGACGAACACGACCCGAGATGTGGCCCCCGGATCCCGGCGCAGGAAACGCTCGTAGCCGAGGAGTCGTTCCGGGATTCCCTTCGTGTAGTCCAGCCGGTCGACCCCCAGGATGATCCGCCGGTTGCGCACCGAATCCCGGATGTCCTGGGCGGCGTCGGCGATGGCCGGGTCACCGGCGAGCTCCCGCAGCTCGGCGACGGGGCTCCCGATGGGGGCGGCGAAGACCTGCACCTGCCGCCCCTGAAAGGAGACCGTGCGCTTCTCGTGGTCGACGGGGTGGCCGGTCAGCCGTTCGCAACAGCGGAGAAAGTTGTGGACGTAGGTGTCCGTGTGAAAAGCCAGAATATCCGCCCCGAGCAAACCTTCGAGGATTTCTTGGCGCCAGGGAAGGACTCGGAACAAATCCGAGTTCGGCCAGGGCACGTGGCAAAACCAGCCGAGGCGAACATTCGGACGAGCCGCCCGAACGTTACCCGGGACCAGCATCAGGTGATAATCTTGAATCCAGACCGCGTCGTCTCCCGTCGACACGTCGAGAACCCGGTCGGCAAACGCCCGATTCGCCAGGACGTATTCGTTCCAGGGCGCCTCCCCGACCCGGATCGTCGGCGGGAAACTGTGCAGCAGCGGCCAGAGAAGAGCGTTCGAAAAGCCGCCATAGAATCGGTTTCGGACGGTCCGAGTCAGCCGAACCGCCGCCGTCTCGTAGCCCAGGTCGGGGCTTTGGACGCCCTGGGTCGGAAAATCCTCGGCTTCCTTCGCGCTGACCCAGACGCCCCCCCGACCCCGGAGCACCGGGTCCAGGGCGGCGACGAGACCACCGGCGGAACGCACCCACCGGCGCCGTCCCCCCGAGGTCGCACTGCGCAGCGGGCCGCGGTTCGAGACGACGATGAGACGCTGGGGTCCGTTCGCCATGCGCTCCGCACCCTCGGCCCCGCCGGGGTCGACGTCAAGGGTTTGCCAAGCGGCGGCGGACCGTACAGGTAGCGCCCGATGAGAAAGCGACCTCTCGGGAAGAGCCCGGTCAGCGTTTCCGAGCTGTGCCTCGGCACCTGGTCCCTGTCCGGCGAGGCGCGGGGTCAGCCCCTGGACCGGGAGCGGTTCGACGACGTCGTCGGCTTGGCCCTGGACCAGGGCATCGAGACCTTCGACGTCTCCCCCCTCTGGGCGGACGGAGAGGCGGAACGCGCCCTAGGCCGGGTGCTCGGAGAACGCCGGCCCCCGAGCGCCCAGGTGATCACCCGGGGCGGCGTCCGTCGGGAGGGGGCGGCGCTCCTGCGGACCTGGGAGGCGGACGCCCTCATCGCCGACTGCGAGGCGAGCCTGCGTCGCCTCGGGCGAGAGACCATCGATGTGTTCCTCGTCCAGGGTCTGCCGGACCCCGCGGTCGACCGGGATCGTCCGGAGGGCGAGCCCGCCGCCGGGGAGGAGGGCATCGAAGAAGCCGCCGCCCTGCTCACCCGGGACGGGAAAGCCCGGACCTGGGGACTGGTCGTCGAAACCGAGGACGACGTCGACCGGGCCCTCGGCCTCGGCGTCGACGCGGTGTGCCTCGCCTACAACCTGGTCCACCCCCGCGTCCTCGAGGACCTGGCGGAACGCCTCGCGACGCAGGACGTCGGCGTCCTCGTGCGCTCGCCCCTCGGCTACGGGCTCCTCGGGGGAAGCTGGACGGTGGACACCCGCTTCGAGGAGGGCGACCACCGGCGGGAGCGATGGCCCGACCCGGCGGCCTTCGAAGCCCGCCTCGCCCAGGTGGACCAGCTGCGATTCCTGGTCGACGAAGACGCCCGCATCGAGAGCCTGGCCGAGGCGGCCCTGCGCTACGTCCTTCGCCGCCCGGAGGTGAGCGGCGCCCTCATCGGGCCCAGCACCCGCGAGCAGCTCGTCGACCTCTGCCGGGCATCCGTGCCGGAGGGAGAGGACCACCTCCCCGAGGCGGCGGCCACCCGGGTCTCCCAGGTGCTCGCCGCCCTCGGCCTCTGACCCGGCGGCCTCTCAGAGGCGGGAACGCCGGCCGCAGACCGGATTGTAGGCGCTGTCGATGCGCTCCCCGGGACCGACCCCAGGCATGAACTTCTGCCAGTCCCCGCTGACCATGGTCGGCCGATCCACCACCCGGGCGCCGTCCTCGAAGTAGGTGGTCGCCAGGACCATCCGGGGGACGCCCGTCCGGTTCGAGGCCGCCGTGTGGAAGGACAGGGCGTGGTGGAAGCTCACCTCGCCCAGGTCGAAGGGCCCGTCGTCGACCTCCACGCCGTGGCTCCGGAAGCGATGCCCGACCTCCGCGTCGTAGCTGGTGTCCTTTTTCCCGAAGTGAACGTCCCGGACGAGCTCCCACCGGTCCATCCCGACGGCGAAGGCCAGGGGCCCCATCGCCCGCGGCACGGGTTGGAGGGGGATCCAGACCGTACAGATGTGGGGCGTGGCGATGGGAAAGTGGTCCGCGTCGTAGTGCCAGGGGGTGCGGCCGCAGCCCGGCTCCTTCGACAAGGCGTTGTCGTGGTAGAGCCGAACGGCATCGACCCCGAGAAGGTCCGCAGCCATCCCGCCGAGCCGGGGAGAGAGCACGAAGGCGCGGAAGACCGGGTCCCGCAACCAGAGCATCTCCCCGCTGCGGAAGGACAGGCCGTGCTGATCCCCGAGGGCCTCCTCGAGCCGGGCGGACATGACCCGCCGGAGCCGCGCCAGGGCCCGGGGGCTCACCACGTCCTTGAGCTTCACGTAGCCGTCCCGACGAAACCGGGCGACCGCCTCCTGGGGCACCGGGTAGGGTTCCGCCAGCTCCGCTTCGAGCGCTTCCTGGCCCGCCGGGGGGACGTCCGCGAGGTCGAGGGTGGCCGCGACCTCGTCGGAGGCTAGGGGGGCGTCCCCCGGGGCGACCGGTGGCAGCGTCGACGCGGCCCCCGGGGCCGGCTGGGAGCGGAGCTCCTCCGGCGCCGCGAGGCTCATGTACCAGTTCCACCATTGCTGGTTGTCCTGGTCCCAGGGGCGATCGAT
Organism: Polyangiaceae bacterium LLY-WYZ-14_1; assembly: GCA_031800515.1. Taxonomy (GTDB): domain Bacteria; phylum Myxococcota_A; class Polyangia; order Polyangiales; family DAPKRP01; genus DAPKRP01. The sequence continues at coordinate 5,721 of DAPKRP010000239.1, forward strand.
GGCGTCGTCGGCCGCGTGGGCCGACGACAGGAACCGGCCGGCGTCGTCCCCGGCGCCGGTTCCCTTCGCCGGCGGGAGCGCATCCCCCGCGGCTTGGGGACGACGGCGCTCCCCGGGGGCATCGTGCTCGCCGGCGCTCACGCCGACGCCTCCCGGCGGTGCCCGAGGGCCCGGCCCAGCACGTCCTGATCGTCGGCGTAGAACAGCAGGCCGACCCGCTGGGGGAAGCGATAGACCGGGGGCTCGCCGCCGCTCCCGGGGGCGAGGTGGGCGTCGAGGTAGGCGGCCACGCTGCCTTCCTTCCGCATGCGGTCGAGGGGCACCGTGTCGTCGAAGGCGCACCGCTGGAGGTAGCGTTCGAGCAGCACGACGTCCTCCGCGGGGACCTCCGTCTGGTAGGTGAGCGTCGTCTCCGCGACCTCGAGCCCCGCCGCCCGGAGGGCGTCGGCGACCTGGGCCGCATCGGAGTAGGGCGTCCCCCGCCCGCCCCGGAAGGTCTCGAGAAAGCGGTCATAGAAGCCGACGTAGTGGCCGTCCCGGTGGCCCTGGGCGACGACGCCGAGCCCCCTGGGGGCGAGGGCGGTGCGGAGCACGGCGGCCCCGGCCGCGAGCTCCTCCGCCGGAACACAGTACAGGGCGTGGGTGGCCCAGGTCAGCCCGTAGGGACCCGGAGGGACCCAATCCTGGAGCCGGACCTCGTGGCTGCTCCCCGGGACGAGGGGGGGCGTCAGGGCGGCCCGCGCCTCGGCGATGGAAAAGGCGCTCGGGTCGAGGAGATCGACCCGCAACGCCATCTCCCCGGCCCGGGAGGCGAGGCCGGCGTGGGCGAGGAGCGCGGCGGGGAACTTGCCGCTCCCGCAGGCGATGTCCGCCACCCGCAGGGTGGGAAGCCCGTCGGCGCCGGCGGACTCCCCAGCGGCGTCGAGCTGGTCTCGAAAGAGCCCGGCCCAGTTCCAGGCCTCGGCGAGGAGCCGGTAGTCTCGGGCGGCGAGCCGGTAGAAGGCCTCCATGCCGGTCCGCCCCGCCTCGCTCCAGTGGGCACAGCTTCGGTCGTACGTGTCGGTCAAGGTCACCCGATTTCTCTCTTCGTTTCGATGGCTTAGCTACGCGGTGCCGGGCCCCTGGGGCACCCCCCGGGGTCGCCCTCCGGACGCGGGGCTCGAACGACCCTAGTGCCGGATCGCTCATGGAACAGCAGCAACCCCTCGACGACGTCCGGGCTCGCCTCGGTGCGGTGGACCCCTTTCCCAGTCTCGCCGCGGCGCGCTACGCGGAATGTGTCGAATGCTTCGAGGCGCGCAGCGACCAGCGGCGCCAGATGATCGCCTTCGTCGCCGACCAGGTCGTGCCGACCCTGCCGGAGGACCGGGCGGGGGTGCTCAGCATCGGGTGCGGGAGCGGCGCCTTCGATGCGCCGGTCCTCGACGCCGTCGCCGGGCGTTCCGCGGCGGTGCGGTACGTGGGGATCGACCCGAACCCGGTGCAGTGCGCGGCCTTCGCCGAGAGGCTCGGGGGCGCTCCCCGGGACGGCATCACGGTGGAGGTCCGCGCCGGCGCCTTCGAGGCCACCCCCATCGACGAGGCCTTCGACCTCGTCCATCTGACCCACTGCCTCTACTACTTGGAGGCTCCCGGGCGCGCCGTGGGGACCGCCCTCGAGCTCGTGGCCCCCGGCGGGGCGCTGTTGGTGTTCCTCGCGCCAAACGAGGCCCTGAACGCCCTCGCCGACGCCTGCTGGGCCCGGGAGCGGCAGGGGCGTCGCGCCTGGTTCGCCGACGACCTCGACGCCTTTCTACGGGATGAGCTGCGGCTGCCCTTCGAACGACACCGCATCGACGCCTCCCTGGACGCCGGGCCCTGCTTCGAGCCGGACGACCCGGAGGGGGACCGGCTTCTCGATTTCATCGTTCAGGCGGAGACGACCCGCTTCCCGGCCACGCTGTCCGGGGCGATGCGTCGCTACCTCGCCCACATCGCCTCCCGGGACGCCGAAGGCCGCCCTCGACAGCTCCCCCACCCGGTGGATGCGTTCCTGATCCGCCGGCCGCGCTCCCGCTGACAAGACCACGCCGTCGGACCTCCTCGCTCAGAAGCTCCGGGCGTCGACCGATGATCCGGGGGATGGCCGGCCCTCCCCCCTCCTCC
>DAPKRP010000240.1:0-2981 GCA_031800515.1 Polyangiaceae bacterium LLY-WYZ-14_1
CTCCAGGGCGACCCGCTGGACCCGGCCTCCGCTCCCCGGGCCCATCGCCCCACCCGTGGAGCGCCAGAACCGTTCCACGACCGCCTCGTCGGGCCCGTCCCGGAGCTCCGTTTCGTCGAATCGGGTGTAGCGGCGGATCCGGCCGGCGTAGTCGTCGAAGACGCTGCGGAGCGCCCGGTCCCGCAGCTTGCCGACGGCGACGACGTGGACCCTCACCGCGGCGTCGCCGGATCAGTCGAGCTCGTAGGGCAGCCGGTGACCCCGGGGCTCCTGGCCCTGGACTTCCAGTCGGCCGGCGTCCATCCACAGGGATTCGAGGTCGTAGTAGCCCCGGGTGTCCTCGTGAAAGACGTGGACGACGACGTCGCCGAAGTCCATCAGCACCCAGGACCCCTGGCCGATGCCTTCCGTCCCGAGGGCGCGCAGGCCGAAGCGTTCCGAGAGGGCCTCTTCGATCCCCCGGGCGATGGCGGCGACCTGACGATCGCTCCGCCCGCTCATCACGGCGACGAAGTCGGCGTAGTCGACCTTTCCCCGGACGTCGATGAGCTCGACGTTGAGGGCCTTCTTGTCGAGGCCGGCTTCCGCGATGGCCAAGGCGACCTCCTTCGTGTCGACCTGGTCCCGGGGGGTGCGGGGGCGTCGGGCCCCCTGGATCACCTTCGCCTTGCCGGTCGAGCGCGTCTTTGCCGTCAATCCCATTCTCCCGGAGCGCCCCGGTCCATCGCCGTCAGGAAGCGCCCCTACGCTGGCCCTCGCCGACCCCGACCCATTTTTCCGCACACAGCTCTTCGAGGCCCATCGGGCCGTAGGCGTGCAGCTTGGTGGTCGAGACGCCGAGCTCGGCGCCGAGCCCGAGCTCGCCGCCGTCGTTGAATCTGGTCGAAGCGTTCACGAGGACGAGGCTCGCGTCCACCTCTCGCTGGAAGCGCCGGGCGCGGCGGAGGTCCTCGGTGACGATCGCCTCCGTGTGCCGGGTACCGTGACGGGCGATGTGGTCCATCGCCGCCTCGAGCCCCTGGACGACCCGGAGGTTCGCGATGAGAGACAGATGCTCCGTGTCCCAGTCCGCCTCCGTCGCCGGCACCAGGCCCGCGGACCGGGCGAGGGCGCCGGGGTCCCCCCGCACCTCGACCCCCGCCGCCCCGAGGGCCGCAGCGATGCGGGGGACGAAGACATCCGCCACCGCCTCGTCGACCAGCAGGGTCTCCATGGCGTTGCACGTGCCCGGACGATTCGTCTTGGCGTCCAGCACCACCCCCTGGGCCATGTCGAGGTCCGCCGCCCCGTCGACGTAGACGTGGCAGACGCCCTTGTAGTGCTTGATGACGGGGACCCGGGCGTGCTCGGTGACGAAGCGAATCAGCCCCTCGCCCCCCCGGGGCACCGCCAGGTCGACGAGGTCGTCCAGGCGGAGGAGCACCCGGGTCGCCTCCCGGTCGGTGCTCGGCACCAGGGTGGCGGCGGCCGCGGGCAGCCCGACCTGGACCAGGGATTCCCGAACCAGCCGCGCCAGGGCCTGGTTCGAGGCGAAGGCCTCCTTGCCGCCTCGCAGGATCACCGCGTTCCCGCTCTTCAGGCAGAGGGCGGCGGCGTCGACGGTCACGTTTGGCCGGGACTCGTAGACCACGGCGATGAGCCCCAGAGGCACCCGCATCCGGCCGACCTCGAGCCCGTTCGGCAGACGCCGGGTGCCCCGCACCGCCCCCACCGGATCCGGGAGCGCTCCGATCCGACGCACCGCCTCGGCGATCCCGGCAAGGCGCTCCGGGGTGAGCCGGAGCCGGTCGACCATCGCCGGGGACAGGCCCTCCGCTTCGGCCCGGGCGAGGTCCTCGCGGTTCGCCTCGAGGAGCAGGTCCCGGTCTCCGTCGAGGCGGTCGGCGAGGACGGCGAGGGCGGCGTTCTTGGCCTCGGTGCCAGCACCCGCCAGCTGACGGGCGGCCTCCCGGCCGGCCTGGGCAAGGGCGCGCAGCTCGTCCTCGAGCCCGGCGCGAGGCGGTACCGACGTCACGTAGGAGAACGCTAGCAGCCCGCCTGCTTGTTCGCGACGCGGGACGGGGTCAACGGTTCCCGGGGAGGAGCACCAGGTCGTCCCGGTGGATGAGCTCCGGCGAGCCCGGCCGACCGATCCGCTCCGGGATGCGGTCGGAGTGGGCGCCGGCCAGGCGGGCCGCCTCGGCGAGCCCGTAGCGGGTGAGGCCCCGGGCGATCTCCCGGTCGTCGGGCAGCGCGTGGACGCGCACGGCGTCCCCCGGCTCGAAGGTCCCGCTGACCGCGACCACCCCCGCCGGGAGCAGGGACTTCCCCGCCCGAAGCGCCGCCGCCGCCCCGGCGTCGACGAAGACGCTCCCCCGAGGCCGGAGGGTGTGGGCGATCCAGTGCTTCCGGCTGGCCATGGGGAGCCCCTTCGGGAGCACCAGGGTGCCGAGGTCCTCGCCGGCGAGGAGCCCACCGAGGATCCCCGCCCGGGCGGCGGGCGCGATGACGACCGGGATCCCCCGGTCCGCCGCCCGCCGGGCCGCGGCGAGCTTGGAGGCCATCCCGCCCGTGCCGGCGTCGGAGGCGGCGGTCGGGTCCACGAGGCGGTCGACCTCCGGGTCGTCGGCGTCGACGAGGGGCACGCGGCGGCCCTCGGCCCCCCCTTCGAGCAGGCCGTCGACGTTGGTCAGGAGCACCAGCAGGTCCGCCCCCACCAGGTTGGCCACCATCGCTGCGAGCTGGTCGTTGTCTCCGAAGCGGATCTCGTCGACGGCGACGGTGTCGTTTTCGTTGACCACGGGGACGACCCCGAGGTCGAGGAGGGCGTCGACGGCGTTCCGGGCGTTCCGGAAACGCTCCCGGTCCCCGAGATCCGCGTGGGTGAGGAGGAGCTGGGCGGTCTCTCGGTGGCGCGCGGCGAAGGCCTCGCTCCAGCCGGCCATGAGACGCCGCTGGCCGACCGCCGCCGCCGCCTGGAGCTCGGCCATGGACGCGCCCCG
>DAPKRP010000241.1:0-1944 GCA_031800515.1 Polyangiaceae bacterium LLY-WYZ-14_1
GACGAGCCAGACCACGTAATGGCGCTCTGGCTGCCTCCCGCCAGGCGGGCCGGGGGCGGCAGGTGCTCGAGCTTCACGTCGACCATGCGGTTGCCGTGGTCCGTGCTCTCCACCTCGACGCGACCGTCGGCGCCGATCGCCCGGTCCGTTCCCTGGACCTCGTAGCCGCCGCCACCGCAGGCCAGGGCGCCCGCGGAGAGGGCCAGCATCGCGACCAACCCGAGGGGCCGAGCCCGGGCGCAGGTCCGGCGGAAGACGGTTCCCAGGAGCGGCGCTCCGCCGGCGACCTTGGGAAAATGGTTGACCGAATGGGTCTCGGTCTCGTGCGTCATGCGCTGCATGGCCAGTGTGAAAGCAGGCGACGTGCCAGCCGCTCGCCGCCCCGCCGAGCGGCCTCCGGAGCGCGACAGATCGCCGCATCCGCGACAGGCCGCCGCGGTCGCCCGGCGGCTTCGCGGCGACCGGAGCCATATTTTGAAACACGCTCTCAACGGAGGATCACGGTACAGGGGAAGCGGGCTTCCAGGAGCCGCACCCGGCCGGCCCTCAGGTCGGCGCAGGCCTCCCCCAGCAGCTCGATCCGTCCCTCGTCGAGCACCCGCCAGCCGCTCCCCGGCGCGTCGCAGGCGATGGGCTCGCCATCCAAGCGCACCTCTCCCTCGCAGGCCCGGCTCGTGTCGATGCGGCCGTCCAGGGCCACCTCGCAGGAGAGGGCCCCCCCGATGATCGACGCCAGGTCGGCCCGCAGGCCCGCCGTGTCCCCCGGCGCATAGGGGGGCGCCAGGGGGTCGTCGTCGTCGTAGCGGTCCAACACCGGCAGGCCTTGTCCGGCGTTCGCCAGGTCCTGGACGTGCTTTTGACCGAAGTCGGCGAGGCTCAGGACGAACGTCTCGTAGCCCGCCTCGTAGGCGCGTTGTACCGCGGCGACGCTGAGCCGTCGCGCCCGCTCGTCCCGGGTCGCGGGCGCCTCGCAGCGGTCCGGGAAACCGTCCGTCGCCAGTACGAACAGGGTCGGACCGTCCGGCGACGGCCGGGTCTGGTCCACGACGGCGTCCACCGCCTGGGCGGTCGGCGTGTTCGAGTCCTCCACCGGTCGGTTGTTTCGGAACAGGGTGGCCAGCGCGTCGCTGTTTCCCGCGGAGGCGCCGACGGAGCGGAGGGCAGGGCAGACGTAGTCCCGGGTGAACACCCCCTCGCCGGTATAGAGATGCATCCCGAAGCGCACCCGGTCTTCGAAGGCCGGGACGACGCCGGCCTCTCGGGACTGGCCGGGGGCGGCTTCGGCGAACAAGGCGTCATCGAGGGCCTCCCAGCGTTCCTGGTCCGTGTTCCGGAACTCGAAGGTCATGCTGGTCGACCGATCCACGATGAGGACGACGGTGGGCACCTGGGGGTCGAGCCGCAGGGTGACCTGGGCGCAATCGTCGTCGCCGCCCCCCGGCGGGGGACCCGCATCGAGGGCCGGTCGATCATCGAGACACCGGCCCCGCGCCGTACAGACCTGCCCGGCCGGGCAGGTCGACCGCGACGACCCCTCCACGCAGACCGCCTGGCAGGCCCCGTCGGCGCAGTGGAGCCCGGGGGCGCACTGGGCGTCGGCGGAGCAGGCGGTGCCGCAGCCGGCGGGGAGCTCCGGGTCGTCGCAGACCGCCGGCACCCGAAGCCCGTCCGACGACGGGCTCAGGGTTCCGTCGGCGCAGCCCCCGACGGCGACCAGGATCAGACTGGCGGTCAGGAAGGGCCAAGGAGACAGCGGTCCCCCGCCGGCGGCGGCGCAGGGGTTCCCGGCGAGAAGCTCGGAAGGCGGGGTGCGGTCGCGATGCATCGTGACGTCCGGTCGTTCCCGTCTGCGGGCCGGACAGCTCGGCCCGCGCAAGCTCTGAGAACGCAAAGGGCGAGCCGGCGCCGCCGCCGGCGTCGGTCATCGAAATGATTCGGCTTTTC
>DAPKRP010000242.1:0-4774 GCA_031800515.1 Polyangiaceae bacterium LLY-WYZ-14_1
GGGCGCAGGGAAGAGGCGGCGCCGCTGTCGAGGGCGCCGAGGGCCGCGTCCACGGGGCCGACCATCGACGTCGGGCGCGGCTGGGTCAGGGGCTCGACCCGGAGCCGGCCTCCGGTGAGGTCGAGCCAGGCGTCGAGGGCATCCTCGCCTTCGAGGGTGGGGCCGTCGTCGCCGCGGCGCCGCGCCGTGGCCGCGATGATCATCCCGCCGGCAAGCTCCAGGGTCACCGCCCCCTCCGGACCGACCGCCGCCAACCGGAGGTCCTGCCCCGCCCCGTCGAGGGCGCGCAGCACCCGCGCCGGCCCCGCCGCCTCGAGGCGGGCCTCGAAGGGGTCGGCGGTCTCGGCGGTCTCGGCGAGCCGCTGCTCCGGCCGGGGCACCGCGCTGAGCCCCGCCGCGACCCGGGCGAGGGCCCGCTTCGGCGTCGCGTGGGACCAGACCGCGTTCCAGCGGACGACGAGCAGGGCGGCCCAGCGGAGCCGCCGGTCGCTCCGCACCCGTCGGAGGAGGTCGTAGCCGGACCCCCGCAGCTCTTCTTCCCCGACGATGACGACCGTCGGGTCGACGTGGCTCGCCCGGGAGAGCCCCCGGCCGGAGAGGTCGGTGACCAGCGCCGTCGCTCCGATGGAGCGGAGATGGGCGGCGATGCTGTGGCTCCGGCGGCCGTCCTCGTCCCCGAGGATCACGCGGTGGCCGTCGAGGCGGAGCGCCTCCGGGTCCCGGGGGGCTTTCGTGGCGGCGTCGACGAAATGAAGGCCCCCGGCGGGAAGCTCGTCGAAGCGAAATCGGAGCACCTTGGAGAAACGGGTGAGGGAGCGCACCCGCATCATGGCCTCGGAGACCAGCTGGGCGGCGGCCCGCCCCTCGCCGAAGGCCACCCGCGCCTGGCGTTCCGGCGGCGCCGTCGTCTCGAGGGTCAGGATGCCGGACCGGCGGCTCGCGGCGACCTCGGTCAGAAACGCCTCGAGGTCGTCGGCTCCGACCTCCCCTTCCGGCGACCGGGGGCGGGCCGCGACCTCGTCCCGAAGGTCCCGGATGCGCTGGGCGAGCTCCTCCGGAGACCGGTGCCGGGAGAGGTGAGCCACGGCGCCGAAGCGAAATGGGTCGTTGCGGAGGGCGTCGTCGTCGTCGAAGCCGACCACCACGATGGCGAGCTCCCCGACCTCGGCCAGGGCGGCGAGGGCGGTGGCGCTCGTCATCCCGGCGACGAGTACGACCAGGTCCGGGGCGACCTGCCGGGCCGTCTCCGTCGCCTTCCCCGGGGCGGCGAGGGCGACGGAGGCGCCGGCCGTGGTGAGCGCCCCCTGAAGGTCGCCCACCAGGGGCTCGGCCTCCGGGCCGACCACCAAAAAGACCGGCGTATCGGCGGCGAAGGTGTGGTCCAGGGTCGAGGTCATCGCGGGCTTCGGCGCGGGCCCCGGGCGACCATCCACGCCCGCGGGCGGGTGACGTAACACCGTGTCCCACCTCGAACGGCGGAAGGCCACCATCGTGACCCCCCGGGGCGCCGCGCCCCAGCGCAGGGATGCGCGGTGGTCGCCGGTTTCGGACCGTGGCGTCGGGTCCGGGGGTGGCTCACCGGAAGGCAGCGGCCAGGGAGGCGACCGCCTCCCGGCCGAAATGGGGCAGAAACAGGTGGGGAAGGTCCGTGCGGGGGAGGTCGGGCAAGGCCTCGTCGAGGCGGGCGAGGGCCTCCGCCTGGGCGGATTCCCGGGCCGCGCGCCGGCGCCCGGCCTCCGCCAGGGCCCGGAGGGCGCGGGCGTCCGGGGGAAGGGCGTCGGGCAGGGCGATGAGGCGGGACCGGGCGTCCGGGGGGCAGAGTCGCGGCCAGACGCGGTTGACGACCAATCGCGGGACCGGGAGCTCGAGCTCCTGGAGCGCCAGATGGAGCTCGATGGTCTCGTCCACGGGCATGTCTTCCGGCAGGGTGACCAGGACGACGCCCGCCTGGTCCGGGTCGGTCAACAGGCCCCAGGCCCGCTCCGCCTCCCGCCGCAGCAACCCGGGTGGGGAAGCATCCTGGATGACCCGGGGCACCCGCAGCATGTCCAGGGCGTGGCCCGTCGCCGGCCCGTCCAAGATCACCAGGTCGTACCGGAGGGCCCGGCGGCTCCTCGAGCCCGGGGGGGGAGAGCCGGCCGCCCCGGCGCCCGCCGGGTCCCCACCGTCGTCTTCTCCCTCTTCGTCGAGGGCGTGCCAGGCCGCCTTGCCGAGCACCGCCCAGGCGTCGAGCCCGGGCGTTCCCCGGAGAAAAGACGCCACCAGGGGGTTTTGGAACAGCGCCCGGTAGAGGGCCGCCGAGCGGAGCACGAGGCGACCGTATTCCGCCAGGGCCGCGCTCGCCTCCAGGTGGAGGGCATCGAGGCCGGACGCGGCGGTCACCCGCTCGGTCCCGAGGGCGTGTCCGAGCCCGAGCAGCTTCCCGATCCGATCCTTGCCCGGCGCCCCGGCGAGGAGGACGCGACGTCCCTCGGCGGCAGCGGCGAGGGCGAGGGCGACGCTCACCGTGGTCCGGCCGACCCCACCCTTGCCCGCGACGAAGAGAAACCGCTTCCGGAGGAGCTCGTCCACGAACCCCGCGGCATAGCAGACGTCGTCGTCCCCGCCTCGAAGCCCCGGGAGAGCGCCGCGGCGAGCTGCTGCAGCCGAACCGGCTTCGCGAGGTAATCGTCCATCCCCGCCGAGCGGCATCGCTCCCGGTCGTCGTCGAAGGCGTTGGCGGTCAGGGCGACGATGAAGGGGCTTCCTTTCCCGATCTCCCGCACCCTCCGCGTGGCCTCGAGCCCGTCGACCCGGGGCATCTGCATGTCCATCAGGATGACGTCGTAGGCGATGTTCCGGGCCCGCTCGATGGCCTCCGCGCCGTCGGCGGCCAGGTCCGGCGTGATCCCGAGGCGTTCCAGCATCCGCAGGGCGACTTGGACGTTGACTGGGTTGTCCTCGGCGAGGAGAAGTCGTTTCGCCGACCAATCGGCCGTCGACGGCACGGAGGCGGTGGCCTCGGGCCGCCCCTCCCCTGGCCCGGCCATCTCCGCCGGGACCATCGGGAGCTCGACGGTGAAGGTCGAGCCCTTCCCGAGGCTCGAGGAGACGTGAAGGGATCCGTCCATCAGCTCGACGAGCTGCCGGGAGATGGTGAGCCCTAGGCCCGTTCCCCCGAAGCGGCGGGTGGTGCTGGCGTCCGCCTGGGTGAACGCCTGGAAGATCCGCGCGCAGGTCTCTGGGCTCATTCCGATCCCGGTATCCGCCACGGAGAAGCGCAGTCTGTCCCCCGGCCCCGCTTCCACCCGAAGCACGACCTCGCCTCGTTCGGTGAACTTCACCGCGTTGCCCAGCAGGTTCAGCAGGACCTGCCGCAACCGGACCGGGTCTCCCAGGACGACGGCGGGGAGGGCCCCGGACCACTCCGTCCGGAGGGTCACCGGGCGCTGACGGACGGCTGGCTCGACGATCGCTGTGGCCTCGTCCACCAGCCGCCGAAGCTCCAACGGGACCGACTCCACCTCCAGTTTCCCCGCTTCCAGCTTGGAGAGCTGAAGGATGTCGTTGATCAAACGCAACAGGCCATCCGCGCTCGAGGCGATCACCTGGGCGCATTCCCGCTGCTTCGGGTCGAGGTCCGTCTCCACCAGCAGCTCGGACATCCCCACGATCCCGTTCACCGGGGTCCGGATCTCGTGGCTCATGTTGGCGAGGAACTCGGATTTCGTCCGGGCCAGCTCCTCCGCGTGGGCGGCGAGGCGGGCGAGGTCCGTGTTCTTCGATTCCACCTCCCGGATGAGCGTTCTGGAGAACTTGACCAGGTCCTCCAGGCGGGTCCGGGTGTGCTGGGCGACCCGGCCGGTCAACGCGACGTAGACGCCGAACGACCCGAGGAATGCCGCTTTGACGAAGGTCGTCGGGTCGAAGGCGGACCATCCCCCCACCACCCCGGCGGCGACGAGGAACGTCGCCGGGGCGCAGGCGGCGAAGGCCATCGCGCGCCCGAAGTTCATGCCCGGCTGGTCGGCGGTCCGGATGAGGGGCACGAAGAACCAAGGGCTCGCCGCGCCCCCGGAGCCGATCACGACGCCGGCGTAGGCGACGAAGTCCGCGAAGAGCATGCGCTCCCGGGCCCAGGCGGAGTCCCGGAGGGCGAGGAATCGCTGGACGGCGCTGGCGAGCACGCCCTCGCCGACCACCAGCCATAGCCCGAGCTCGAAGGCCCAGGGCTCCGCGAACCCACCGATCCACTGTCCCCCCACGAGAAAAGCCACCAGGACGGCGGTGCCCGCCAGCCGATAGCGCGGCAGGAGACGCCCGTAATAGGCACGACGCCGGCGGGTGCGGTGGGCCTCGAGCTCCGCCTCGCCGAGCAGGAGTTGGCGGCGGGTCTCGTCCTTCGAGAGGGTCACCGTTCGCCTGCCCTCGCGGTCTCAGCCGCTGGCGACCCGATGAAGCGTGGCCCGGTCGCAGGCGAGGCACACCTGAACCGTGGCCGGTCCCAGGCGGATCGCGGGATCGCCTCCCGGGGCCCCGGTCTCCCCGAGCAGGCGGACCGCCGTGCGCGTCGGTCGACCGCAGCCGCAGGGGGAGGGATGATCCCGATAGCCCGGGGTGGTGCCCCCGAACAGGCCGCGCATGGCCACCCGGTCTCCGTGGCCGTTCAGCAGGGTCGACAGGGGCGGCAGGGTCGTGCGCCGGGTCCCCGGGTAACCGTCTTCGAAGGGCACCAGCCGGCCACCCCAGGACCGCCGGAGCTCCGTGACCGGCGCCGACCGGAGCTCCGCCTTGC
>DAPKRP010000243.1:0-2367 GCA_031800515.1 Polyangiaceae bacterium LLY-WYZ-14_1
CCACCCTCCAGCGGGAGCTCGCCGCCGCCCCGCCGGGGAAATACGTCAACCTCGCCGCCTTCGACCACGTGTTCGACGGCGAGCCGGGGCGACCGCCCCTCGTGACGCTCCAGTGGATGGACTGGCGGGGCGAGCCCGAGGTCGGCTACCCGGAGGACGGCGGCGGCGGATGAGTGCCGACCGCTCTCAGCGGTCGGCGAGGAGTCGCTTGACCTGGTTCTCGATGCGCTCCGCGTGCTCCGCCCGAAAGGTCGGATTCACATGTCGGATGACGCCGCGCCGGTCGACGAGGTAGTTCGTGGGCATCCGCTCGAGCCCGTAGCGGTCGGCGATCCGCTTTTCCCGGTCGTGCACGACGGTGAAGCCGATCCCGTTCCGCCGGACGAAGCGGCGTACCTTTCCGAGGTCCTCGTCGACGGAGACGCCGACGACGACCAGGCCCTCGTCGCCATAGCGCTCGTGCAGCCGCTGGAGGAAGGGAAGCTCTTGGCGGCAGGGCTCGCACCAGGTGGCCCAGAAATCGACCAGCAGCACCTTGCCCCGCATCGCGGAGACGCGGACCGGCTGCCCGGAAAGGTCCCGGGCGCCGAGCTCGGGAGCGCGATCTCCCCGGTCGACGGCGGTCGCGGCGCCGGGAAGCACCAGGAGGAGGAGCAGGGCGGCGAGCGCGCTGCCGAAGGCCAGGGTTCGGGGCACCACCCGCGGGACGCGGGGGGACGACGTTCGGGAAACCGACGAGGACGGGAGGGGACGCATCACGCGGTTAGGGACGGTCGAGGGCGGCAGTTCTTCAAGGATGCGGCGATCACCGCGCCAGCTCCTCCCGGAGATAGGCCTTCAGGGATTCTGGAGCCTCGAGGAACTTCCGACCGTTGACGAAGAGGGTCGGCGTCGAGTCGACGCCTAGCCGCTCACCCTGGGCGCGGTCCGCCTCGACGCGACGCTGGGTCTCCGGGGCGTCCAGGTCGGCGCGGAATCGGTCCAGGTCGAGGCCGATACGGGTGGCGTAGGCCTCCAGGTCGGACCGTTCGAGGGCGGTCTGATTCTGGAAGATCAGGTCATGCATCTCCCAGAATTTGCCCTGGTTCTGCGCGGCGACGGTGGCCCGAGCCGCCGCGGCGGCACGGGGATGCATGCTCAGGGGGAAGTGGAAAAAGGCGAGCTTCACCTCGCCGTGGAACTCCGAGATGACCTCCTCGAGGATGGGCGCCGCCCGCCCGCAGAAAGGGCATTCGAAATCGGAGAACTCGACGATGGTGATCGGTGCCATCGGAGCCCCCCGGACCGGCGCGTCGTCCAGGTCGATCTCCGCCCGACCGTCGGGCCCGTAGCGGGCGTCGTAGGAGGCGAGGATGCCGTCCCGGTCGTATCCCTCCCGAACCAGGCGGGCCAGGTAGCGAGCCGCCCCGACGCAGCGGTTCGCGCAGCCACCTTCTCCGAGAGCGCAGCGGGCCACGGTGCTCGGCCCGGCGGCGCCGTCTACGGCGCAGGGGGCCACGGCGTCGTTGGCCGCCGACAGCCAGACGTCTTTTTCCGACGAGGTGAGCTCGGAGACGTCCACCGCGGGGATCTCGTCGACGGGGCGTTCCGAGCCGGCGGGGGCGGCCGCCTCGGGCCCCGGGGCGTCCTTCTGCCCGCCGCCGTTGCACTTGCCTCCAAGCCCGCCGACGGCGAGCAGGGCGGCAGCGAAGACCATGCCCCGCGGCAGCCCCAGCCGGGCCGGCGGCTCCTGTTCGGCGCGGCGTGTCGACATCACGATTCGCTGTATACGCCGAGTTGCTCGCGGACGACTTCCTCGTTGATGCCGGTCTGGATGTAGTCGCGCAGGATGTCGGCGATCGTCACCAGAAGGTCATCTACGCCCTTGTCCTCGATGAGCTTGCTGAGGAGAAGCCGGGCCTCCCGGCTGTCGTCCTCCCGCAGGAACTGGCGCACCTGGTCGAGGGTGATGCCTCCCTCGAAGTCGAGCTGGATGTGTTCGAGCAGGTAACGGGCGAGTTCCCTCACGCAAAGCCTCCTGTCAGCCGGTCCCGAGAGCCCCAGGGCGGAGCCCTCCCGTCTACCGTCATGCTCGTCAGGAGGCCGCCGCGCCTTCGAGACCAGCCCGGGCCCGAGCAGCTGCTCCGCCCATGTAGACATCGGCCCGCCAGGGACGCAAGGGAAACCGCGTAGGTCCTTCCGGGTCAGGGGGACGGGAGACGCGCTGCCGCGGGCTCGACGCCTTCCAGGAGGGAAACCAGCTCGGACGGGTCGAGGTCCGCCAGCGGTCGCTCGCCGACCAAGACGATCTCGTCATCCCCCCGAAGCCCGAAGGCGAGGCCGCGGTGGGACTCGTTGGCCCGGAGCAGCTCCTCGAGAAAAGCGGGT
>DAPKRP010000244.1:0-2430 GCA_031800515.1 Polyangiaceae bacterium LLY-WYZ-14_1
CCGGCGGCTCCACCCCCGGGAGGCCCGGGGGGGTGGTTCCGGGCTGGGGCTCGCCATCGTCTCTCGTCTGGTCGAGCGCCATGGAGGGCGCATCTGGGTGACCGCCACCCCCGGGGGTGGCGCCACCTTCCGGTTCACCCTCGCCGCCGCCGGGGAGCGCCCAGCGCACGGCGCCCTCGGGGAGGGAAGCCGGTGAACCCGCGCCCGCAGGTATCCGCCGTGCGCCCGCTCCCGCGGCAGCGGGAACGGCTGCGGGTGCTCCTCGTCGACGACAGCGGCGACGAGCGCTTCCTGTTTCGGCGCGGCCTCGGCAGGAGCCCCGACGGTCCCTTCGAGGTGGTCGAGGCGGATTCCGCGGCGGCGGCCCTCGCCGCCACCCGGGACGAGATCTTCGACGCGATCGTGGTCGACCACGTGCTGCCCGACGGGACGGGCCTCGAGCTCCTGCGTCTCCTCCGCCAGCGAGAGCCGGACCTCGCGCTCCTGTTGCTGACCGGCCAGGGCACCCACGCCCTCGCCGAGGGCGCCCTCGAGGCCGGCGCCGACGACTATCTCAACAAGAACGCCGTCGCCGAGCCGACCCAGCTCGGCCGATCGGTTCGCGGGGCGATCGAGCGGGCCCGGCTCCGGGCCGCGGTCGCGGAAGGGCGGGAGGCCCTGGCCGTCGCCCACGAAGAGCTCCTCCGCTACCAGGACGAGCTCGAGTCCCTGGTCCGCTCCCGCACCGTGGAGCTCGAGCGGGAGGTGGTGCAACGGCGCGAGGCGGAGGAGGCGCTCCGGGAGCAACAGCAGCAGTACCGGCGCGCCATCCGGGCCGGACAGGTCGGCATCTGGGAGGTCGATCTCGTCAGCGGCCGCACCTTCGTCGACGAGACCATCGCCGAAGCCCTCGGCGAGCCGCCGGAGACCGTCGAGCGGGAGTGGATCGAAGGGCGGGTGGACCCCCAGGACTGGTCCGAGGCCCGAGCCGTCCTCGACGCCCACCTCCGGGGGGACCGACCTGCCTTCGAGATGGAGCTTCGGCTGCGACGGGTCGGCGGCGAGCTCGGTTGGTTCGTCGCCCGGGCGACCTGCACGCGCCTTCCCGATGGTACCCCGGTGCGGATCTCCGGCACCCTGGTGGACACGACGGACCGCAAGCGCGCCGAGGTCGAAACGCAGCGCTACGCCGCCGCCCTCGCCCGATCGAACGCCGAGCTCGAGCAGTTCGCCCACGTGGCCTCCCACGATCTCCGGGCGCCCCTCCGTCGGATCCGGAGCTTCGGGGAGCGGCTGGCGGTCGACTACGGGGCGTCGCTGGACGAGCGGGGTCGGGACTACCTGCAACGGGTCTGTACCGGCGCGGTCCGCCTCGAGCGCCTGGTCGACGACGTCTTCGCCTATTCCCGGGCCCAGCACGATACGCCGGCCTTTCAGTTCCTCGACGTCGAACGGGTCGTCCGGGGCGCCTGGGCGGACATCGAGGACCTCGTCCGGGGCACGGATGCCCGCCTCGACGTGCGCCGTCCCCTCTATCGGGTGGCGGCGGACTGGACCCAGCTGCGCCAGCTGTTCCAGAATCTCTTCTCGAACGCCGTCAAGTACCGGCACCCCCAGCGGGCGCCGGTGGTCGAGGTCGAGGCGGAGCGACAGGGAGCGGAGCTGGCGATCCGCGTCTCGGACAACGGCGCCGGCTTCCAGCCGGAGGAGGCGGAGGCGATCTTCGAGCCCTTCCTGCGCCTCGGGGACGACCCGATCGCCGAGGGAACCGGGATCGGCCTCGCCATCTGCCGCCGAGTCGCCGAGCGCCACGGCGGCACCATCCGGGCCGAAGGTCGACCGGGGGAGGGGGCCACCTTCGAGCTTCGCCTGCCCAGCGGCCGGCGCATCTCGACCTTTCCCGCTCCGCCGTGACCTCGGGAGGTCAGGGCCGTCGGGGGCCGGGGGGGAGCTCGGAGCCGGCCTCGGCGCGTTTGCGGGCGCGTTCGAGGCGTCGGGCGCGGAACTCCCAGGCGTCCGTGCCGCGCTCGTCCGCGGGGGCGTAGCGCAGGGCCTTCTCGTAGGCGGTCGCCGCCTCCTGCCAGCTCTCCCGGCGGAAGGCGTCCCCCCCGGCGAAGCGCCAGTAGTCGTAGCGGGTCTCGCCGAGGAGCAGCGCGGCGACGGCGATCACCGCGGCCAGGGAGGCGATGAGCCCGCCCTGGGCGGCGGCGCCGACCCCGCCCCGGGCGAGACGGTAGGCCCCGGCCAGGCCGACCACCGCCCCGGTGACGATGCCCGCCTGGGGCGCGCCGGGAAGATCCACGCTGCCCAAGCCTAGGAGCAGCGCGAGGCTCCCGAGAAGCAACGCGACCCCCGCGGTGGCGACGCCCGCGCTGCCCTCCGGGTGGGGCTTTGCCGGGTCGTCCGCGCTTCGAGGAGCCGGCGTCCCGTCCGCCGGTGCGCCGCCGCGGT
>DAPKRP010000245.1:0-2633 GCA_031800515.1 Polyangiaceae bacterium LLY-WYZ-14_1
GGCCGGCGAGGCCGAGGGCGCGAGCCGCCTCCCTGGGCACGCCAGGCAGGGCCCCGAGGGCGGCGAGGGCCTCGGCCCGGCCGGCCCCATCCCCGCCGGTGGCGGCGAGCGTCTGCCGCAAGGGCTCCGCCGCCTCCCCCCAGCCGCCGGCCTCCCGGGTCGCGCCGAGGGCCCGGGACAAGACGTCGACGGCGGCGTCCTCGTTCGGAGCGCGCGGCTCCGGCGGGAGCAGCAGGGTGGCGAGGGCCGCCGCCGGGGCGAGCTCGTCGACCTCGAGGCAGGCGAGGAGGGGCCAGCTCGCCAGGGACGGCTCCCCCCCGGGCAGGGCGTGGCGCTCGCCGAGCTCGAGGCTGCCTAGGCCCGTGCGTCCCTCGGCCATCTCGAGGGCGGCGAGGGCTTCCGTGGCGCGATCGGTCAGCTCGACCCGGCCCATCCGCCGGGCGAGGCGTCGCAGGGCGACGAGGGGCGCCCGGGAGTCCGGCGCGTAGTCCGTGGCCTGCTCGTAGGCTTCGAGGGCCCCTTCCCGGTCCCCCCGGGCCTCGGCCTCCGCCCCGGATCGGAGCAGGGCGTGCTCGGCCTGCCGCACCCCCCGGGCGTCCGTCGCGGTGTGCTCCAGGAGGTCGAGAAGGGCGGCCCCCCCGTCGTCTCGACGGCCGAGCAGCTCCCGGAGCAGGGCGACGGCGTAGGCGTGGTCCGGGACGTCCCGGAGGGCACCTCGGAGCAAGGTCACCGCCGCCTCGTCGTCCGTGGGCTGACCGCTTCGCGCCCGGGCCCGCGCCGCGGCGCAGCGGTGGGCCGCCCGCAGGCCTCGGTCCTTTTCCCGGCCGGCCAAGGTCTCGTGGGCGGAGGCGAGGAGCTCCCAGTCCCGGGCGAGGGCGCCCTGGAGTCGCGCCACCGGGCCGGCCCAGGCCAGGGCGGCGCTCGGGAGCGCCAGCGCTTCCCGAAGGAGGGCATCCGCCGCGTCCGCGCGGCCCAGCTCGAAGAGGGCGAGCTCCCGGAGCTCCCGGAGCATCGCGTCCCGTTCGTCCGGCCCCGGAACCTCGTCGAGGAGGGAGCGGCCCGCCTCCCAGGCGCGTTCCCAGGCGCGGCGCCGGTGGGCGGCGGCGTAGCGCTCCCGGGCGATGGACCGTCGGTCCTCCCCCTCCGCCGTCGCGAAGGCCGCGTCGTAGAGCGCGTCGGCGCGGTTGGCGTCCGCCAGGTCGTCCGCCGCCACCTGGGCCGCGCGCCAGCGCGCCAACGTCGCCGCCCGACCCGAGCCGGTGCGCGCCGCCAGGTCGAGGCGCCGGACCCGGTCCTCGTCCCGCCCCTCGTCGAGGAGCACGTCCTCCAGGCTGCCGGAGGCGGCGGGGGACTCCGGGTCCGCCTCGAGGGCCCGTTCGAGGGCCCGGCGGGTGGCCTCGCCGTCGCCGCGGGTCTTCGCCGCGGCGGCCAGGCGAAACCAGAGCCAGGCGGCATAGGCACCGGTGGCCCCGAGGTCCAGGAGCCGCGCTGCCTCCTCTGCGGCTCCGGCGTGGTCCCCCGCCCGCTCGAGGGCCCGCACCCGCTCCTGTCCCAGGGCGGTGTCCTCCGGCGCCGCCTCGACCGCCGTCGCCAGGACCTCCGCGGCGCCCGCGGGGTCGCCATGGCCGACCCGGAGTCGGCCCGCCTCCCAGCAGAGGGCGGCGCAGATGCGCCCCGCCTCCGCCGCGTTCCGAAAGCCCGCCTCTGCGGGCCAGGCCTCCCGGGGCAGCTCCCCCCGGGCGGCGGCGCCGGCGATGGCGGCGCGGCGCTCCAGCGCCTCGAGGATCTCGGCGACCCGGCCCCGGGCCCGCGCGATCCGCTCGAGCTGGACCAGCGCCGACCAGCGCAACCGGTCGTTCTCGGCGGCCGCCCGCAGGAGCTCGGCGGCCCCGGCCAGGTTGCCGGCGGACTCCCGCACCCGGGCCCGTTCCAGGGTGAGGAGCGCCGCGAGCTCCGGGTCCTCGACCTGCCCCTCCAGCCACTGGACGGCGCGGGCCGTCCCGTCCGGGTCCCCCCGGCGCCGGGAGAGGGCTTCCAGCATGGCGGCGGCGGCGCCGAAGCCGGCCCCTTCCCGGGCCGCCGCCTCGAGAAGCGCCGCCCCGTCCGCCTCCCGCCCGAGGCGGTCGAGGTAAAGCGCCGCCCGGGAGAGCCGGGCAGAGGCCTGTTCGGCGGGATCCCCGTGACTCCGCTCCTCCGCCTCGTAGAGTCGTTCGAGCTGGGCGTGGGCTCCCCGGCGCTCGAAGAGGCGGAGCAGGGCCACCAGCGGCAGCCGGAAGGCCGGGTCCTCCCGAAAGGCGGCGAGGTGGGCCTCCGCCGCCTCCGGCTCCCGACCGCTGGCCTCGAAGGCGAGCCCGAGCTCGTAGCCCAGGACCGCCCGGAGCCCCGGGTCCACCTCCGCCTTCCCCTCGGCGCGGAGCAGGGCGATCCGGGCCTCTCCGGTCGGGGACCCGGCCGACCCCGGGACCGGGCGTCCCGGCGCCTCGTGGCCGGCACCGGTCCGGTCCGGCGGTGGGCGCGGCGAGCTCGGGCTGTTCATGCGTTCGGGGACGACGGCCGGGTCCGGGAGAGGCAACCCTTTACCACGAACGGAGCGTCGGCTCAGAGGGTCGGTCGAAATAACCGACCGAGCCGCG
>DAPKRP010000246.1:0-7834 GCA_031800515.1 Polyangiaceae bacterium LLY-WYZ-14_1
GCCTCTGGCTCCCGGGCGAGGAGGGAGGGCACGACAACCCCCCGGATCCGGGCGCCGAACGCCTCGATGTCCCCTCCCGGGGCGCGCAGCAGGAACTGGAGCTTGGCCATTCCGGTGAACCCGTGTAGCAGCGATGACGCCTCGGGTAAGCTTAGCCCGCCTATGAGTGACGGACGACTCGTCGTGGTGACCGGAGGCGCCGGCTACCTCGGCGACACCCTGGTCGAACAGCTCCTCGACGACCCGGAGATCGCGCCCCGGGAGGTTCGGGTCTTCGACCGTCGGCCAAGCCCCCGGCGAGGTCACCCGCGGGTGACGGAGCGCATCGGGGACCTGCGGGACGCGACGGCGGTGCGGCGGGCTTTCACCGGCGCCGACCTGGTCGTCCATGCCGGGGCGATGGTGGACTGGGGCCGGGTCTCCCCCCGCACCCTCGAGGCGGTCAACGTCGGGGGCACCGTCCACGTGGTGGAGGCCTGCCTGGCGGAAGGCGTACCCGCCCTGGTCCACACCTCGACCCTGGACGTCGTCTATTCGGGCCATGCGGTCTACGCCGGGGACGAGACCCTCCCCTACCCCCGGCGGTTTCCGAACGCCTACTGCCGGACCAAGGCGCAGGCCGAGCAGCGCGCCCTCGCCGCCGACGGACGTCCCCTCGGGCGCCCCGGGCCGACGGGCCAGCGCCGCCTACGCACCACCGTCGTCCGGCCCTGCAGCATCTTCGGGGAAGGAGACCCTTTTCACATCGGCTCCCTGGTCGCGATGGCCGAGCGGGGACGCCTCTTTCGGGTCGGGGACGGAAGCGCCCGCAGCCAGTTCAGCTACCTGGGGAACGTCGCCCATTGCCACGTGATGGCGGCGCGTTCCCTGCTGCGGCCCGACCCCCGGGCGGCGGGGCAGGTCTACTTCGCCACCGACTTCGAGGCGGCGAACTTCTTCGATTTCCTGGCGCCCTTCGTCGAGGCCGCGGGCTACGCCATGCCCCCGGCCTCCCGGGGGCTGCCCCGGGGACCCCTCTACGCCTTAGGCGCCACCCTGGAGGGCGTGGCCGCGGTCACCCGGCCCGTGCTTCGTTGGCAGCCCCTCATCACCCGATTCGCCGTCGACTTCGTCGCCAAGGACTTCATCATCCGTTCCGACAAGGCCGCTCGGGAGCTCGGCTACGCGCCGCGTTTCGACCGGGAAGAAGCCTTCGCCCGGACCGCGGCCTGGTTCGCCGACCGGGCCGCGGCGTCCGGTTCATCGACCCGGGATGCGGCGTGAGAGGACCCGACGACGACGGCCGGGAGGAACGCGACCAGGACGGGGCCAGTGAGTCCGCCCCCTCCAGGGGGCGCGCTCCGGCCGGGATCGTCGGGTGGCTCCAGCTCGCCTTGTTCGTCTTTCACCTGGTCGCCATCCTCGCCCTGTCCCTTCCCGGCAGCGGTCGGATGCGCGATCCGGCCTTCTGGCAGGCGCGACATACCCGGTCCGAGGTGACCCGGTGGTCCGACGCCCTGGGGCAGCTGGGGGTCGAGGTGAGCGGTCCCGAGCTCGCCGCCGGGCTTCAGCGGGTGGCGACCCACTACGCGGCGGTCCGGCGGAAGGTCGTCGCTCCCTTCGAGACCTACGCCGAGCTCGCCCAGCTCCGGCAGGGTTGGAACATGTTCAGCGCGCCCCAGACCCATCCGGCGGAGGTGTGGATCGAGGTCGACCGGGACGACGGGCGGGGCTTCGAGCCGGTCTACGTGGAACGAAGCCAGGAACACCGCTGGCGGGCCCACCAGCTCGACCACCACCGGGTTCGAAAGCTGTTCGGCCGCTTCGCCCGGAGCACCCGCCGGCGCCACTGGCTCGCCTTCACCCGCTGGGCGGCGGGAAAGCTCGCCGACGACTTTCCGGAGGCCGACCGGGCACGCTTCCGGCTCCGACGTTGGCGGTCGCCGGAGCCAGCGGCGGCTCGCCAGGGGGACTGGCCCGCGGGTCGGTTCACCGACGAGGTCGTGCTCGACCTCGGCCCTCCGGTCCGACCCCGGCGAGGCGAGGCGCCCCCCTCGTGACGGGCCTGGGCGCTTTCCTGGTCGATCTGACCAGCCGACGGGAGACCGGGGAGAGTCTGGCTGCGTTCCGCATCGCCATCGGGCTCGTCCTGGTGGTGACCGTGCTGTCCGTGATCGGCCCTGGCATGGTGGACGTCCTCTGGGTCGATGCCGCCTACGGGGGGATGCGCCGGCTGCCGGTGACCCCCCTGGTCGGCTGGCTCGGGGGCGCCCGACCCGAGGTGATCCATCCGCTGGTTCAGGGGACGCTGGTCGGCGCCATCTGCGTGACCCTCGGGCTCGGGGGGCGATTCGCCGCCTTCCTGACCCTGCAGGGTTACGGGGCGCTCACCGGGCTGAACTGGACCGCCACCGGGGGCTACGACGGGATGCTCCTGAACGCCCTCTGGCTCCTCGTCCTGGGGAACGGCAGCGCCACCTGGTCCCTCGACGCCCTGATCCGGGAAGGCCGACTGTCGTCCGAACGGTGGGTGCACGCCTGGCCCCGCTACCTGATCATCTTCCAGCTCGTCGTGGTCTATACGGCGACCGGCTGGCAGAAGATCAGCGCCTGGTGGACCCCCGCGGGGGGCTACAAAGCGCTTTACTGGGTCCTGGTGGAACCGACCTGGCGCCGGGGCTGGGACCCTTCCCTGGCCGGGTTCCTCGACCCCCTGCTTCGGGTGGCCACCGCCGTGACCTGGCACTGGGAATGCCTGGCCCCCCTGCTGCTCTACTTCCTGTGGCTACGCCGGACCGCGGGGCGAGGCGGCTGGCTCCGGCGAGCCTCGAACCGGCTCGATCTTCGGACCTGGTGGCTCGCCATCGGGGTGGTGCTGCACCTCGGCATCATCGTCCTGCTGGACGTCGGCCCCTTTTCCTTCGTGAGCGTGGCCTACTACGTGACGGCGTTCACTCCGTCGGAGGTTGCGGCCTGGGTCCCAGCAGCTCGCCGACTTTTTCCGCGAGCTGGGACGGGGTGAAGGGTTTGATCAGAAAGGGCATGCCCTGGGTCATCACGCCGTGCCGCAGCACCGTGTCTTCCGTATAGCCGGACACGTAGAGCACCTTCAGGGACGGCCAGTGGACGGCGAGCTCGTCCGCCAGCTGGCGCCCGCTGGCCCCCGGCATGACGACGTCCGTGACCACGAGGTCGACCTCGTCCCCCTGGTCCGCCATGATCCCTCGGGCCTTGGCGGCGCTTTCGGCGGACAGGGTGCGGTAGCCGCGACGGTCGAGGACCCGTACCGTCAGGTCCCGCACCAGGGGGTCGTCTTCGACGACGAGGACCGTCGCCGGGAGCGCGGCCTCCGATGCCTTCGGGAGGCCGGGCGCCGATTCCTGAGGCCGCTCGTGGACCCGCGGGAACAGCAGCTCGAAACGCGTGCCCTCCCCGGGAGCGCTTTCGACGAAGATCGCGCCACCGCTCTGGGCGACGATCCCATGGCAGGTGGCGAGCCCGAGCCCGGTGCCCCGGCCGCCCTCTTTCGTGGTGAAGAAGGGCTCGAAGACGCGACCGAGGATGGCTTCGTCCATCCCATCCCCCGTGTCCGCCACCCGGATGACGACGTAGTCGCCGGCGGGGAGCTCGCCCCCGCTCCAGGCCAGCGGCTCGGACAGTGTTCGCTGGTCCGTTTCCACGTCGAGCCTCCCCCCGGTCGGCATCGCGTCCCGGGCATTGATCGCCAGGTTCATCAGCACTTGATCGATCTGACCCGGGTCGACCCGGGCGGCCCAGGGCGCGTCGTCGCCGCGGTGCCGGATCCGCAGGGATACGTCTTCCCCCAGCACCGTCCGCAGCAGCTTCGTGACCCCATCGACCACGCCGGAGAGATGAACGGTCCGCGGTTCGATGATCTGCTTCCGGGCGAAGGCGAGGAGCTGCTGGGTCAGGCACTCGGCCCGCTGCGCCGCGGAGAGGATCGCCGCCAGGTCGTCCCGGGCGGCGCTCGCCGGCGGCAGCTCGTCGGCCACGAGGTGGGCGTAGGTGATGATCGCCGTCAGCAGGTTGTTGAAGTCATGGGCCACGCCCCCCGCCAGGCGTCCCACGCTTTCCAGCCGCTGGGAGAGGCGGAGCTGCTCCTCGAGGCGCCGGCGGGCGGTGATGTCCGAGACGGCGCCCACCATTCGGACCGCCTTGCCGGATTCGTCCCGGATGCTGACCCCGCGGCTCCGGAGGTACCGTTCGCTCCCGTCCGGGTGGCGCAGCCGATACTCGATGTCGTAGGGCTGCCCGTCGTCCCGGTGCGCCTCCACCGCGGCGAGAAAGCGGTCTCGGTCCTCGGGATGGACCGCCGTGACGAAGCGCGCGATCACGTCGTCGACGGTCGCCGGCTCGAAGCCGTAGAGCTCCTTGCAGCGGGAGGAGTGCCAGAGCCGCCCGCTCTCGATGTCCCAGTCGAAGACCCCGTCCCGGGTCGCCTCGAGGGCGAGGGCGTAGCGCAGCTCGAGGTCGGCCACCCCGGCGAGGTCGTCGGTCCTCGTTCCGGCGCGGGCCGCCAGCGCGCATTCGAGCTCCGCCACCCGGGTCCGCAGGCGGGCGAGCTCCCGGGCGTCCGAGGCCGCCGCTCCGGCCTCGCCGGGCTCCCCCGAGCCTTCCGAGGACGAAGGGCTGGCTTCCTGCCCGGTGCGGGCCCCCGGATGCGGCGGGCGGCGGCTCGACGGCGGCATGACGACGGAGTCCACTACGGCAACGACCGCCGAATCGTACACCACCCTCTCAGGCAGCGGAGCGTTGGGCGTCCCGGTAGATCCGGTCGAGCAGCTCCCCGTATTCCCGGGCCACCGCCGGTCGCTTGAGGGACATCTTCGGGGTCAGCATCCCGTTTTCCACGGTGAAGTCCCCGGCCAGGAGCTCGAAGCGCCGAATCTTCTCGTAGGACTTGAAGTCCTTGGAGAAACGGTCGATCTCTTCTTCCATCTTTTCCCGGATTTTGGCGTGTTGGAGCAGGTCCTCGCCCCGGGCGGAGACGCCGTGGTCCCCGGCCCAGGATTCCAGGGCGGCCATCTCCGGAACGATCAGAGCAACGTTGAAGGGCTGATTGGCCCCATCGATGTACACGTTGGTGATGAAAGGAGAGAGCTTGAGCTTTTCTTCTAGCGGCGCGGGCACGACGTATTTGCCGTTCATCAACTTGTACTGTTCCTTGATGCGGCCGGTGATGTAGACGAAGCCTTCTTCGTCCACGTAGCCCATGTCTCCGGTGCGGAAGCCGCCATCTTCCGTGAAGGACTGGTCATTTTCGTCGTCGAGCCCGTGGTAGCCCTGCATGACGTTGTGACCGCGCACGATGATCTCGCCGTTCTTCGGGTCGCCCGTCACGGCCCGGTCCACTTCGACCTCGACGCCGGGCAGGGGTTTTCCGACCGACCCGATCTTGCGGGCCCCGGGCCAGTTCGCCGTGGCGATGGGCGACGTTTCCGTCAGGCCGTAGCCTTCGTAGACGGTGATGCCCAGGCTATCGATGAACTCGGCCACGGTCTTCGAGATCGCCGCCCCACCGCTGAAGGCGTACCGGAGCTTTCCGCCGAAGCGCTCCCGGACCTTGGAGAACACGAGCCGGTCGAACACCCGGTGCTGGAAGTCGGCCCAGCCGCTGGACCGCTTCTGGAGGGCGAGCTCCCGGCGCCGCTCCTGATTGGCCATCGCCCTCTCGAACAAGGTCTTCCGAAGGCCGCCGGATTCTTCCATCCGCTTGTACAAGCCGTCGTAGATCCGGTTGAAGATCGCCGGCACGGCGAACAACAGGGTCGGCTGCACCTCTCCCAGATTGGCGACGATCTTTTCTCGGCTCTCGGCGATCCCCATGGATGCCCCCATGGACAACAACCCGTGGAGCTCCACCGTGTGCCCGAAGGAATGGGCCCAGGGCAGAAAGGACAGGGACCGGTCCGTGGGGGACATCGGGAAGATCTCGTGCATCGCCGAGACGTTGCTCGCGATGTTGCGGTGAGAGAGCTTCACCCCCTTGGGCTTCCCCGTCGTCCCGGAGGTGTAGATGAAACCGCAGGTCTCCTCGGCCTCTGGATGTACCAGGTCGGCGGGCGAGGTCTTCCCCTGGGTCAGCAACTGGGCCCAGGTGATGCAGTGCTCGCCCGTCCCCCCGCCATCCAGGACGACCACGTGGTCCAGGCCGTCCACCTTACCCTGAAACGACAGCACCTCGTCTCGGATCCGGTCGTTGGCCACGATGACCACCTTCGAGCCCGAATCCTGGAGGATGTACTCCCAGTCCGTGGCGAGCTGGGATTCGTACATGGGGACGTAGCTCGCCCCCAGGCTGTAGGTCGCGTACGCCCCGACCGCCCATTCCGGCCGATTGTCCGTGATGACCGCCACCCGGTCCCCGCGGCCGACCCCGAGACCGGCGAGACCGCCCCGGGCGTGGGTGACCGCTTCGGCGAAGTCGGCATAGGTCATCCACGACCATGCGCCGCTTCGCTTGACCCCGAACAGGGGGCGGTGGGCATGGGCTTTGGTCGCGTCGAGGAAGACGTCGACCAGGGTCTGATACTTGGGAGCGAAGGTCATCCTGGTTTCTCGGAAGGACGAAGGGTGGGGTGTGTCGAGGAGGGCGTCGCGTTCAGAGCCGAAAGACGAGCTCGGCGGCGACGTTCAGGCTCACCACCGTGCGATCCGGCAGCACCCAGAAGGTCGGGGTCAGTAGGTCGAAGCTCGCCTCGAGGCGATCCGACAGGGGGACGTTCACCCCGGCCGCGAGCCGCACCACCGGGCCGTTGAAGGGCAGGTAGCCGATGGCGAGCTTCAGGGGAAGGGTGACGGCGCTGCGCTCGCTGAGCCGCACCCGATTTTCGATCTGGGCCATGGGAAGGAGGCTGCTGGTGCGCCCCGCTTTTCCCCGTAGGTTGGCGTAGCCCAGGTAGGCGCCGATGAGCAGGTCGGCGGCGATCCGGTAGTCGAGGCGGACGCCCAGCAGGTGGTTGTAGAAGAAGTCCTGGGACGTGCCGAAGGCGGACTCGGTCTGCACGCCCAACTGCCAGCGTCGGCCCACCTCCCGGGGGCGCCGGCGACGCTGGACCGAGGGCGGCGGCGCGACCCGTTCCAGCGTGGGTGCCGCGGGCGCCGTCGCCCTTCTCTCGGCTTCCCTGGACTGCTGCTCCCCCGCGTCGGCGTCCCTGGCGACCGCCGCTTCGCCGTACTGGGATGGCGGCGGCAGGGCCCGTTCGAGCAGGGTGGCCACCACCTGCCGCAGGTCCGTCGCCCCCGCCGAGCCCCGCTCGAAGAACGGACCGCTGCCGTCGAGGCTGGCCACCATCACCTCGACGACGTAACGCCCCCCCTGTGCCCAGGCGCGGGCGAAGACCCCGCGCTGCGCCTCGGCGACGTAGGTGAGCCGCCAGAGGTCGGCGGGGGTCGGCGGCATCGGCATGCGGAGGCGGGCGATGGCCCGGGTGGTGTCTTCCGGGTCGATCACCAGATAGCCCTGCTCCTGACCGGTCCGACGAAGCTGGGCGTCGACGTGCAAGCCCACCACCGGGTCGATGCCGATGGTCGTCGTCTCGACGACGACCAGGCGGAGCGCGGGGGGTCGCGGGGTGACCCGGGGGGCGAGGCCGGGAGGCCGGTCTCCTTCGGATGGACCCCCGTCCTCCCGGGCCCCTTCGTCGGTGGCACCGCCGTCGGGCGGAGCCGTCCGCGTCGGCGCATCGGCGCCCACCCGTCCCTGGGGTGCTTCCGGCCGGGTATCCGCCGTCCCGGGTCTGGCGGGGGAGGGTACCCGACTGGCGCCCGCCGGGGGCGGCGGCGGTGAGAGGCGCCCGCCGTCCTGGGCCAGGCCAGGACGGGGGCCGAGGCC
>DAPKRP010000247.1:0-2006 GCA_031800515.1 Polyangiaceae bacterium LLY-WYZ-14_1
CCTCGCCGTCGGCGTCCGCGTCTTCCCAGTAGACGTCCACCCGCCCGAATCCCGCTTCCGACAGCAGCTCTCGGACCTCGACCAGCTGCCAGAGGCGCCAGTCGTAGGTGAACGCCCGGGGGAGCTCGGTCCCGTCGGGAAAACGGAAATGAATGTGATTCCGGGCCCGGGCGCCGATGGGATCGTAAGACGCCTGATCCCAGACGTAGGTGAAGCCGTCCTCTTCCCGGCTTTCTTCCAGAACCGTCTGGGCTTCTGGACCGCCGAACAGATCCAGAAAAAAAAGCCCTTCATCCCCCAGCCCGGCGAGCGCACCCTCGAAGTATCGGCGAAGGGTCGGTCGGTCGCGGAAGGTGAAATAGCTGTAATTGAAACCGACGATCACGTCGAAGGGGGCGTTCCCGGGAGGTGGGTCGAGCACGTCTCCCTGGATGAGCTCGACCCGCCCGGCGACGTCGTCCGGCAGGTCGGCCAGGTTGTGACGGCGGGCCCAGGCGAGCACCCGCCGATCGAGGTCGATCCCCGTCGCCCGCCGGGCGGGGTCGCTTTCCACCCAGGAGGTGGAAAAGAGAGCCGTGCCGCAGAAATCTTCCCGCAGCCGCAGGGCTTTGCGCCGGAAGCGGCGCTTGAAGGTCCGGGCGACGAAATCGACTTCGTGCCCTGGGTTCTGCACGGAGAGCTCGTAGAGACGATGCTTGTCGGCGGTGCTGGCGGTCAGCTTGGCCGCCTTCTTCCCGCGCCCGGGTCGGCCCTTCCGCCCCGGGGCGGGGTCCGGCGCCCTTTTCCCCCCGCCCTTTCCTTCTTGGCCTCGCCCCCGTCTTCGCTGCTGTTCGAGCGCCATCGGATTCACCCGTCGCCTTCGTCAGCCTTCGGCGAAACCGCCGCCGGCGGCGTCGTACTCGTCATCGGCGAGGTTGTCGAACCGGGTGTACTCGCTGAAGAAGCGGCACCGCACCGTTCCGGTGGGGCCGGCCCGCTGCTTGCCGATGATGATCTCGGCGACCCCCCGGTCGAGGGTTTCCTTGTTGTAGACCTCGTCCCGGTAGATGAACAGGATCGTGTCCGCGTCCTGCTCGATGGCGCCCGACTCCCGCAGGTCCGACAACTGCGGGCGCTTGTCCTTCACCCCCCGGGATTCGACCCCTCGGTTCAGCTGGGACAAGGCGATCACCGGGATGCCGAGCTCCTTCGCCAGACCCTTCAACGAACGGCTGATCTCGCTGATCTCCTGCTCCCGGCTGTCGTTTCGGGTCCCCGACCGCATGAGCTGCAGGTAGTCGATCACCACCAGCCCGAGCCCGCTTTCCGCCTGGAGCCGGCGGCACTTCGCCCGCAGCTCCATCAGGGTGAGCCCCGGGGTGTCGTCGATGAAGAAGGGCAGCTCGCTCAGAAAGCCCGCGGCGCTGGCGAGCTTCGGCCAGTCTTCCCGACTCAAGGAGCCGGTGCGCATGCGGGAACCGTCGACCCGCGCTTCGCTGCAGAGGAGTCGTTTCGCGAGCTGTTCCTTCGGCATCTCCAGGGAGAAGATGCCGACGCAGGTGCCGCGGGAAGCACAGGCGTTGACTCCGAGATTGATCGCGAAGGCCGTCTTCCCCATGCCCGGCCGGCCGGCGACGATGATGAGGTCGCCGGGGTGCATCCCCGCCGTCATGCGGTCCAGGCGGTCGAAGCCGGAGGGAAGCCCCGTGATGTGCTCCCGGCGTTTCGCCGCTTCGTGGATCTCCTGGAAGGTTCGGAGGACGACCTCCTTGATGTGCTCGTAGGGGCTCCGGATCCGCTGCTTGGCGACGTCGAAGATCGCGTGCTCCGAGGCGTCGAGAAACTCTTCCATTTCACCATAGTCGCCGTAGCCCCGGGCGGCGATCTCATGGCAGGCGGTGATCAGGCGTCGGACGGTCG
Organism: Polyangiaceae bacterium LLY-WYZ-14_1; assembly: GCA_031800515.1. GTDB lineage: Bacteria > Myxococcota_A > Polyangia > Polyangiales > DAPKRP01 > DAPKRP01. Next base: position 1,900 of record DAPKRP010000247.1, read on the forward strand.
CCTTCTCTTTGACGATCCCCGCGTGGGCTTCGATGTTGGCGATGGTCGGGATCGTCTCGGTGAGGGACAGTAGGTATTCGTCCCCCCCGACCTGTTGCAGGTGTCCC
>DAPKRP010000248.1:0-5458 GCA_031800515.1 Polyangiaceae bacterium LLY-WYZ-14_1
AGCACTTCGAGCTCGACACCACGAAGACCAGCGCCGAGCTCGATTGGCGGCCCCGCCACGACATGCGGGACGAGCTCCCCCAGATCGTCGCCCGCGCCCGGGACGAGCCCGACGAATGGCTCGCCCGGAACGACGCCCGACCCTTTTAGCAGGGACCCGTCCTGGGACGGGTGCCGACGGCCCCTTTCAGATCCGCTTCCGGAGCTCCGCGTAGGCGCCGCTCACCGCGTAGGCGTGGAGCTGCTCGACCCGGGTCTTGTTCGGGACGATGGCGACGTCCTCCGGGCTCGCTTTGACCACGGCGGTGGCGTAGCCGAGGTCGTCCGCCAGGGCGAAGCCGGCGCGGTCCGCGGTCAGGTCGACCCCCTCGACCCACCGCCGGACGTCGAGCTCCGGGTCGTCGAGGAGGCGTTCGACCAGCCCCCGAAGCCGGTCCTGGGTCGCGCCCTGCAGGGTGGCCTGGACGGCGCCGAGGTGCTGGGCGACGGTCGCCTCGAGCTCCCCGGGGATCGGGAAGCGGGGCACCACCGCTTTGACCGCGGCGAGGAGCCAGCCCCGGAGCCCGGCCACCTGGGGGACCAACTGGCGGACGATGGCGCCGGGTCGATGGTAGGCGAGGTGACGGGCGGCGACGAAGGCGAGGGCCTTCGCCGGGCCGCCCCGCTCCGCCGCCTGCCCGAGGGCGACCGCCGGCGGCCGCGTCGGCAGGAAGCCGAGGGCGCCCGGGTCGTCAGCGCGTCGGACCAGGGGGGGAAGCTCGACCCCGAGCACCTTGGCGGCCGCCACCAGGGTCCGCGTCATCTCGTTGTCGTCGCCGGAGAGCGGCTCTCCGTCGACCTCCCGCCCGACGGTGCCCAGCACCGCGGGGGTGACCGCCGCGAAGATCCCGGTGATCACCCAGTTCTCCCGGGGGTGCTGGAGCGTCCCCCGGAAGGCCTCCGCCGTGAGGGGCGTCATCTCGAGGGCGGGACCCTCCCGCCGCCGGGACTCGAAGAGCTTCTCGTCCTTCGGCTCGGCGAGCTCGAGCACGTGGAGGGACTGGGCGACGGCCCAGGCCTCGTCCTGCCGGCCGGCGTCGGTGAGCACGTCGATGAGGGCCCGATGGGACTCGGCTCGGAACGGGCTCTCCGCCAGGATCGACCGGTGGGCCTCGACCGCCCGCTCCGGGTCGTCCCCGGGGGCCATCGACAGGGCCCGGGCCAGCCGCTGGGTGCGGTCTCGGTTGGTGGGCTCGAGCTCCTGGGCCCGGGTCAGGGCGTCGACGGCGTCGGTTTTGCGGCCGGCGTCTTCGAGCACCCTGGCCAGGGCGTCCCAGACCTTGGCCTTGGTCTCCGGGCGGGCGTCGAGGGCGTCGAGGCGTTGGATCTGTTCCTCCGCCAGGGCGACCTTCGCGTCGGCGTCCCCATCCATGGTCTCGACCAGACCGACGAAGGCGTCGGACAGCCGAGGGTCGCCGTCGAGGGCCCGCCGGTAGAAGGTCGCGGCCTGCTCCCGGTCGCCCGTCTCGTGCTGGCTGATGGCGCCGGCGGTCAGCCAGTATTTCGCCTGCACCACGGGCTCGGGGATGAGCCCGGCGATGCGGGTCACGGTATCGAGGAGCCGCGGCCAGTCGTTCTTGTCCGAGTACACCTCGAGGAGGCGTCCGAGGAGCCCGCGATCGTTCCCTCGGATCTCCAGGGCCTTCACGTACTGTTCCGCCGCTTCGTCCCGCTTGCCGAGGCCGGCGGCGAGCACGTCGCCCGCGGCCACCCGAAGCTCGAAGCGCTGGTCGTCGTTCGGGGCGCGGTCGAGCCCCCGCTGGAGCACGTCGAGGAGCGCGTCGACCCGTTCCCCTTCCGTGTAGACGACCCGGAGCCCTTCGATGGGGGCGAGGTCGTCGGGCAGCAGGTCCGCCGCTTCTTGGAGAGGGGCTTCCGCCTGGTCGACCTGGCCACTGGCGATGAGGGCCTGGCCGTAGTGGAGCTTCGCGAGTCCCCGGGCGCGGCCGGCCAGGCGGTCGTCGAAGCGTTCGAAGAGCTCGCCGTAGAGGGCGATGGCCTCGTCCGTGTTGCCCGCCTGGAAGCTCGCGTCGGCGATGCGTTCCGCGACCTCCCCGTCGTCCGGATCGAGGGTGCGCGCCTGGAGGTAGGCGCGTTCCGCCTTGTCCGGGAGGCCGATCTCCCGGAAGCCATCACCCGCCCGGACGGCCACCTTCTTGGCCTCCGCCGGTGCCATGTCGTCGGTGCGGGCCAGGAGCGGCTCGTAGTATTCGGCGACCTTGGGCCAGTCCTCGGCCCGGTAGGCGATGTCGCCGAGCCCCATCGCCGCCGCCGTGGAGGTGGGGTCGAGGCGCAGGGCGCCCCCGTAGGCATCGAGGGCGCCGTCCAGGTCGTCGAGGCGCTCATGGTAGAGCCGGCCCTTTTCCGCGAGGAGCTTCGCCTTCCCGAGCTCGCCCTCGGTCACCGCGATCTCCCGGTCCAGGAGGTCGATCTGGCCCTGGGCATCGCCCCGGGCGGCGAAGAGCTCCCGGAGGGCGCCGAAGGCCTTCGTGTCCCCGGGGGCGAGGTCGAGGGCCCGCTTGTAGCGGTCGATCGCGCCGTCGTTGTCCCCGCGTTCCCGGAGCAGATTGCCCGCCTCGACCTCCAGGGCGGCCTTCCGGACGGCGTCCGTCTCCGCGTCGATCCGCTTGTCCAGGGTCTGGACAGCGGCGCCGTGGTCGCCGACGGCCTGCTTCAGGCGGGCGACGACCTCGAGGGCCTGCGGATGGTCTTCCCGGAAGGCGAGGGCCCGGTCGGCGAGCTCGAGGGCCCGCTCCGGCGCCCCGACCTCCTTGTCCAACACCTCGGCACCCTTGAGCAGGAGGGAGATCCGGCGCTCCGTCTCTTCGACGCCGGCGGCGTGCCGGGCGTAGGTGTCGGCGAGCTGGTCGAAGCGGTTCAACTGCCGGTAGAGCCGGGCCAGGGCGGCGTTGGCCGCTTCGTGGGCCGGGTCGAGGGCGATGATCTTCTCGAAGCTCGCCGCCGCCTGCTCCCGGTCGACGAACTCTTCTTCCAGGAGCCCGCCGATCCGCTCGTGGAGCAGGATCTTCTGCCGCGGCGTCGGCGCAGCGACGAGCTGCTGCTTCAGGTTGTCGAGCAGCTCCTGGTGTTTGCCCTTCCGTGCGTAGATCCGTTCGAGCCCCTTGAGGGCCGGCAGGAACGTCGGGTGGGCCGCGGCCACCGATTCGTAGCGGACCTCCGCCTTGTCCAGGGCGTCCAGCCGATCCTCGTAGAGCTCGGCGATACGCACCAGCGTCTCGCCCCGGGCGTCCCCCTCTTCGCCGGCGGCGCGGGCTTCGAGCAGATCCGCCAGGGTCTCGAATTCGCCCTGTTCGATCAGGATCGCTTCCAGGGCATCCGTCGCCTTTGGGTGGGCCGGATCCTCGTCGACGACCGGGCGGAGGAGATTCGCCGCACCGTCCGCGTCCCCGAGGCGCTTGTGGAGCACCGTCGCCGCCTCCGCCCGCAGGTCCCGGGCCCGGGCGGGGTTGGTCGACGCCTCCGCCTGCTGCACGCGCACCTGGGCGAGCTCGGCCCAGGCCTGGTTCTTCCGGTAGAGGGCGGCCGTCCGCTCGAAGGCTTCCTCTGCCGACGGGTCGAGGGCGATCGCCTGGCCGAAGCACTGGACGGCGAAGTCCGCCCGGCCCGCCTTGTCCGCATACCAGCGGCCGAGCCGCAGGTAGAGGGCGACCCCCGTCGCCGGGTCCTCCTGGGCGGTGCCCTGGGCCGCCTCGCTCAGGGTGCCCAGGGCCTCTTGCCAGCGTTCCGGGGTGGTGGCCAGCCGCTCGACGGCGGCGATGAGGCGTGGGTCCCGGGGCGTCTCGGACAGGGCCTGGACATAGGCGACGAAGGCGTTTTCATCGTCGCCGATCTTTCGCTCGTAGAGCTCTCCGAGCTGCCGCAGCACCTGGGCCCGGCCCTCCGCCGTGCCCTCCTGTTCGACCCGCTCGAGGAGATGTTCCGCCAGCGCCTCCCACTTCCCGGCGGCCCGCATCGCCTGGCCCAGCCCGTCGAGGGCCACCGCGTCGCCGGGGTCGGCTTCCAGGATCTCCCGGTAGGTTCCCTCCGCGGCTTCCCCGTCCCGGAGCTCCGCGTGCTGGAGCCGGGCCGCCCGGAGCCGAAGCCCGCGCTTGGCCTGGGCGTCGTCGGTGGCGTCGGCGACGTCGAGGAAGGCTTCGACGGCGCGGGCATGGGCCCCGGCGGGGGCCGCCAGCCGCTCGACGGCGAGGGCCTTGTCGTCGTCCCCCGGGGCTGCCTTGAGGGCGTCGACCGCCTTCTTGAAGGCCGCCTCGTCGAGCTCGGCGCCGGCGGCGGGCGGGATGGACGGCGTGCCGGCGACGGCGTTCTCCAACGCTTCGAGGAAGCCCGCCGCGCTCTCGAAGCGTTCCGACGGATCCTTGGCCAGGGCCTTCTGGACGACGTCGTCGAGGGCGCTCGGCACCCCGGGGGCATATCGAGAGGGGGCCTGGGGGGTCCGGGTCAGGTGGGCGACGGCGACCTCGAGGGGGTTGTCCCCGACGAAGGGAGGGCGCCCGGCGAGCGCCGTATAGAGCACGGTGCCGGCGCCGTAGACGTCGGTGGCCGGGGTCGGGGCCGCCCCGGAGAGGGACGCCGGGTCGAGGGGACCGCCGGCGGCGACGAGGAAGCTCAGGGTGTCGCCGCTCGCCGCCCCGCTGCCCGCGGCGATGCTCCGGGGACGCAGCCGGTCGGACCCGGGATCGACGAGCACCGCCGAACCGTCGGGGCCGACGATCACGTGCTCCGGGCTGACGTCGCCGTGGACGGCCCCCCGCTGGTGCAGCACGGTGAGCGCCTCGAGGGTCGTGCGCGCCAGGGCGACCGCCTGCTCCGGGGACAGGGGGCCCTGGGCACCCACCTGCTCGACGAGGCTCCCGCCGTCGACGAGGTCCCAGGCGGCCCAGGCGGTGCCGTCGTCGAGCTGGCCGGCGCCGCGGACGGTGGCCATCCCGGGCACCCGGGCGCCGGTCAGCGCTCGGAGCACGGTGAGCCAACGCCGGGCGAGGCCCCGGCTCGGAAGGGTCCGGGGGTCGACGAGGCGAACGGCGACCGGTCCGGGGGCGTTCTGGCCGTTGGCGCCGGCACCGTCGCCGGGCTGGGCGGACCAGACGGCGCCGAAGGGCACCGGCCGGAGAAGTCGGTCGAGGACGAAGGGACCCACCGCGGTCCCGGCGGCCAAGGCGGCCCCCGTCGCGCCCCCGAAGGCCCGGTCGACGGCGCCAGCGGTCTCCCGAGAGGTGAGGACCATCGCCTCCCCCAGGGCTTCCAGGCTGTCTTCGGCGGCGCAGCGATCGACCAGGGCCCGGGCGAAGGCGACCTTGCCCCCGTCGCCGGCGGCGCCGAGATCGGCGGGGTCCAGGCCCAGAAGGTCCCGGCTCAGGGTCTTGAGGTCGTCGAGCTCGAAGGCACGCTCGAGCTCGCCG
>DAPKRP010000249.1:0-2372 GCA_031800515.1 Polyangiaceae bacterium LLY-WYZ-14_1
CGTGCCGAAGGGGTCGTCGACCCCCTGAACCCGGCGACCGCCCCCGAGCCCGACGCCTATCTCCGCACCGTCCGGGCCATCGTCGAGGCCAAGCCGATCCTCGCCCTACGCTACACGCGGCAGATGAAGGCGATCTATCCGGACCTCGACCGGGCCTACGAGGTCGAGCGCCGCCGCTACGAGGTCGAAGCCCTGACCAACCTGGGACGGGTCTCGGAAGCCCGGGAACGCGCCGCCGCCTTCATGGAGGAGTTCCCCGCGGAGGGCGCCCACTCCTATCGGGTCCACTTTCTGCTCAACGTCGTCCTCGACCAGCCATGACCGCCGCCATGTTCTTCGGGCCGGGGCCCGCCGCCCTGCCGCGGCGCGTGCTCGACGAGGCGCGGGAAGCGTTCCGGGAGCTCGACGGCACGGGGCTTTCCATCCTCGAGCACAGCCACCGGGGGGCCGCCTACGGAGAGGTCCACGACGAAGCGTTGGTCCTGCTCAGAGACGTCCTGGACGTCCCCCCCAGCCACGAGATCCTGCTGCTCCAGGGCGGCGCCCGGGCGCAGTTCGCCATCGCCCCGATGAACCTTCGGCGCCCGGGGGAGAGCGCGGATTACGTGCTCACCGGCACCTGGTCCGAGCAGGCCCTGGCAGAGGCGGAGCGGACCGGCCGCGCCCGGATCGCCGCGACGACCCGGGACTCGGAGGCCACCCCCGCCTACACCCGGGTCCCCCGCCCGGAGGAGCTGGACCTCGACCCGGAGGCCGCCTACCTCCACCTGACCACCAACAACACGCTGTTCGGAACGCAGTTCCACACCCTCCCGGAGCCGCCGCCGGGGGTGCCTCTGGTCGCCGACGCCACGAGCGACCTCGCCGGCCGCCGGTTGGACCTGTCCCGCTTCGGCGTCCTCTACGCCGCCGCTCAGAAAAACCTCGGCATCGCCGGGCTGACCGTCGTGCTGGTGGCACGCGACCTCTTGGATCGCGCCCCCGAGTCCGTCCCCACCATCTTCCGCTATCGAACCGCCGCCGACGCCCGCTCCCTTCAGAACACGATCCCCACCTTCCCGGTATTCGTCCTCCGTTCCCTCCTGCGATGGATGCAGGACCAGGGCGGCCTCGACCTCCTGGAGGCGCGCAACCGGGAGAAGGCGGCCACCCTCTACGCCGCCCTCGACGCCCACCGGGACTTCTACCGACTCCCCGCGGAGGCCACCTCCCGGTCCATCGCCAACGTCGTCTTCTTCCTGCCCGCCGCCGAGCTCGGAGACCGCTTCCTCGCCGAGGCGGCGGCCCGGGGGATGACCGGGCTCAAGGGTCACCGCGCCGTCGGCGGCCTCCGGGCTTCCCTCTACAACGCCGTCGAGGCGAGCTGGGTCGACGCCCTGAGGGAGCTCGTGACGGACTTCGCTCGCCGCCACGGCTGACCCCAGCCTCCCGCCTCATGCCCGCCTCCTTTCACCTCAAGAGCCACCTCAGCCCGAAGGGCGACCAGCCCCAGGCGATCGCCGAGCTGAGCGACGGGCTGGCGCGGGGTGAGCGCTCCCAGGTGCTTCTCGGGATCACGGGCAGCGGGAAGACCTTCACGATGGCGAACGTCATCGAGAAGCACGGGCGCCCGACCCTCATCATGGCGCCGAACAAAACCCTGGCGGCGCAGCTCTTCGGGGAGATGAAGGAGCTCTTCCCGGACGACGCCGTCGAGTACTTCGTCAGCTACTACGACTACTACCAGCCCGAGGCCTATATCCCGGCGTCCGACACCTACATCGAAAAGGACGCCATCGTGAACGACCGCATCGACCGGATGCGGCACCGGGCGACCCGTTCCCTGCTGTCCCAGGAGAACGTGATCATCGTCGCGAGCGTCTCCTGCATCTACGGCATCGGCTCCGCCGAATACTACCGAGGGCTCCTCGTCGAGCTGACCCGGGGGGAAGAGCTACGCCGGGACCACCTGCTCCGCCGCCTGGTCGACGTGCAGTACGAGCGCAACGACGTCGACTTCCACCGCGGCACCTTCCGGGTGCGGGGGGACGTGGTCGAGATCTTCCCCGTGGACTCGGAAGACGTCGCCGTCCGGGTCGAATACTGGGGAGACGAGATCGACCGCATCGCTCTGGTCGATCCCCTTCGCGGGCAGGTCCTCAAAGACCTCGACCGCTACGCGGTCTACCCGGGCAGCCACTACGTCACCCCGGCGGACCAGCGAGAGCGGGCGATGAAGGGGATCCGGGCCGAGCTCCGCCAGCAGCTCGCCCACCTGGAAGAGGCCCACAAGCTCCTCGAACGCCAGCGCCTCGAGCAGCGGACCCTCTACGACCTCGAGATGATCGAGCAGATGGGCTTCTGCCACGGGATCGAAAACTACTCCCGCCACC